>SVQV01000091.1 GCA_015065175.1 Oscillospiraceae bacterium
GACAATCTCTTTTTCTTTTCGCTTGCGTAATATGCCTCGTCGATGTTATACAGCGCGAGGATCAGCCTTTTGGCATTTTGTCTTGTGTTATTCATAAGCCCTCCAATAATACGAACTCGGACTTATATATTATAATACGAACTCGTACTATTGTCAATAGATAAAACGAAAAAGGTGCCAACGAATGACACCTTTTCTTGACAAATTCTTATTTATTGTTCGGTTTTATCGCAAGTTTCGCCTTTGTATTACAAATGCTTCGGGCAATGCCCATACCCCTAAAGTTGTGCGCATCCGAAGGCTCCATCCGGGAGGGAGCTGTCAGCGAAGCTGACTGAGGGAGAGTGCGTAACAATGAGGTTAGCACAAACCTAAAGTCACGCAGGCTCCTTCCACCGCTATCGCGGTCCCCCTCCCTCTCGGAGGAGGCTTTTCATTAGTTCCATTATAACACAAATCGGCAGAGAAAACAATAGTGATATTCCAACTTCGTCGGAGTGAGTGATATTATACGGCTATGCCGTGTAGTGATATTGTTCGGCTTCGCCTCGCAGTGATATTTTATTCGCCACTTAACTTGCGAATCAAATATCACTCGGCGCAAGCCGAATATCACTGCGAGCAATAGAACTCGCCGCAGGCGAATAAAACTGCCCAACTTCCTTATGAGAAGTTGGGCAAATCAGGTTCTTTTCTTTTCGCCATACTGTAAATAAAAAAATACATTGTTTTTATTGAAAAATTCAAAAAACACTTGACATTTTACTTTTTTGGTGCTAAAATAGTAACAACTTAATATTAAACCTGTGATTAAGAGTAGTAGCTTTGTTTGATTTCTTACAGAGAGCTGTCGGTGGTGGGAGTACAGCAGATAGGGCAAGGTGAATGGGCTTATGAGGGCAACCGAAAGCGAGAGCGAGTAGTAGTTGACGGAACTGTAACCGTAAAAAGACAGCGCATATGCTTGTATGACGGAGAAATGAGGATGCGAAAGCATTGAATTTGGGTGGCACCGCGATAGTTTATATCGTCCCAAAACGAGATATCTCGTTTTGGGCGTTTTTTTGTTTTTACGGAGGAAAATGTTATGTTAACTTTACGATGGCGAAAATCAGAATGAAAGAGAATAAAAGAATAAACAAAAAATAATTATAAAAAATAAAATAAAGAGGTTAAGAATTATGAAAAAGTATGTTTCTTTGGTTTTAGTATTGGTTTTGGTTTTTTCGGCACTTTCACTTTTCTCCTGCGGAGAGCAGAAGGACACTATAGGAATTATTCAGTTCGGCTCACATGAGTCGCTCAATAACTGCTATAAGGGTATAATGGAGGGGCTTGGCGAAGCAGTAGACCTTTCAAAATATAATGTTGAATACGTAAACAGTAACTTTGCGGCAGAGTCATCTCTCGCGCAGGCTAAGAAAATGGTAAACAGTAACGCAAAGGTTATTATAGCGATAGCAACTCCCTCCGCAATTCAGGCGGCAACCGCCGCAACGGGTAAGAATATCCCCGTAGTTTACTGCGCAGTCACAGATGCAACTCAGGTAGCTAATTTTCAGAATATGACGGGAACAAGCGATGTCCCTGATTTCAAGGCTCAGCTTGAGCTTGTCACCGCCTTTTTCGGCAGAGATGACGTCAAGATAGGCGTGCTTATGTCCACAGAGGAGTCGAGCGATCCCGCACAGCTCCTCGCTTTGCAGAATGAAGCAAAGGCGTATGACGGTATGGAGATCGAGACAGAGACTGTCGCCGATATTACTACGATTGACGTAAAGGTCAACTCTCTTATAAATAAAGGAATAGACTGTATTGTAAATTTACTTGACAATACTATTGTCGGCAAGCTTCAGAATATTTTGTCTATCGCAAACAACGCAAAGATTCCCGTTTTCGGCAGTGAGATAGAGCAGGTAAAGAGCGGATGCCTTGCGTCAGCTTCTATCGACTATATAACCGTCGGTCGCCTTGCGGGACAACAGGCGGCAGAGATACTTGCAGGCAAGGCAGTCTCCGAAATAACTCCCAAAACAATGGAAAACGAGACCTTCCCCTGCTATAACTCCGAGGTTCTTGCAAGATTTGATAACCTCACACTTCCCGAAAATATAGAAGGCTTAAAGGATGTTAAAGCCGAAAACTAAAGAAGAGGAAAGATAAATGTTATTTCTTAATACAACGGTATACGGCATTCAGCTTGGACTTTGCTATGCCATAATAGCTCTCGGAATGTATATTGCCTATTCCGTGCTTGATTTTCCCGACCTGTCTACCGACGGCACATTTCCGCTCGGAGGCGTTGTCGGTACTATACTTATTTATAAAGCATCCTTCCCGCCATTTTTAGCGCTTTTCGGCGGCTTCGTGTCGGGTATGATAATGGGGGCGGTGACAGGAATTTTACACGTAAAGTTCGGCATCAGCAAGCTCCTTTCGGGTATCATAGTAATGACGGCTCTCCTGTCGGGCACGCTCGCTCTTACAACAGTATTGACAGGCAACGGATTTTCTACAACAAACTTTTCTTATACCGCATACGGCTTTGACGGTATGTTCAATGACGGATATAACGTTATGAGCGACGAAATGATAATCCTTGTGCTATTTTTGATAGTTATAGGCGCAAAAATATTGCTCGACCTTTTTTTCAAAACAAAGCTCGGATTTATGCTCACCGCTACGGGCTGTAACGAGACCTTTGTCACCTCTCTCGGCTGTAATGTCGGAAACTATAAAATATTAGGGCTCGCTATAGCTAACGGCCTTGTAGGCTTCGGCGGAGCGCTTTACGCTCAGCTTACGATGAATTACGATAATACCTCGGGTACGGGAAAGGTTGTTCTTTCTCTTGCTTCGGTCATAATCGGTCTTGCGCTCTTTTCAAGAGTAAGGAGAGTGAAGCCCACGACCGCTGTCATAGTCGGCGCGATAATATATTCGCTCTGCTTGAATTATTTCACTCTCATAGACAAAAACGGCACCTATTTAAAGCTGATGAACGCTGTATGCTTTGCGCTCATTCTTGTAATAAACCGAGAGCTTGAAAAGCATTCTCACTTTGGAAAAAAGCATATTAAAACGAAGGAGAGCGAGGTGTCGGTATGATAGAATTGGTTGATATATGTAAAAGCTTTAGCGACGGAAATGTAAACGAAACTGTACTTTTTGATAACTTTAATTTCAAGGTTGAGAAGGGGGACTTCGTTTCTCTTATAGGAAGCAACGGAAGCGGAAAAACCACGCTTTTGAATCTTATAACGGGAACTGTAGAAGCCGACAGCGGAAAAATAATGCTCGACGGCAAGGATATAACACGTCAGAAGGAATTTGTGAGAGCAAAAAGAATAGGCAGAGTCTTTCAGGACCCAAAAAGCGGTGTCGCTAATGCGATGACCGTCGCCGAAAACATCAGCTTGGCGCACAACAAGGGCAAGCCCTACGGGCTTTCAAGCGGAATTTCAAAGAAAAATCTCGACTATTATAGGGAGCTTGTCTCGGAGGCAGGTCTCGGCTTGGAGGATAAGCTGAACGTTCCAATGGGAGCGCTTTCGGGAGGTCAGAGACAGTCGCTTTCACTCATAATGGCTACGATGACTCCCGTAGATATTTTAGTCCTCGACGAGCATACGTCAGCACTCGACCCAAAAACAGTAGACGGAATTATGGCGCTGACCGACCGTATAATACGTGAAAAAAATCTTACCGCGCTTATGGTAACACACAATCTTCGCAGCGCGCTTGAGTACGGAAACCGCCTTTGCATGATGAAGGAGGGAAAGGTCGAGCTTGATATACGCGGAGAAGAAAAAGAAAAAATGCCCGTTTCCGAGCTTTTAAGATTGTTCAATGAATAATAAAGAAAGAGAGAACTCTGCGGATATAACCGTTTTGTTCTCTCTTTTTTTGTTATGAAAGCACGTTCTGTAGGAACTGCTGAAGTTTGTCTTTTTTTAGTGCAAAATACCCATTCAGCTTATAATTTCGCAGTTATCGCCTCTGATAATTTCTATTTTGATATCTTCAATAAAAGCATCGTTTTCATAGTGCTTGAATTCTCTCAATGTATCTATCATAGTTTTTGCGGCGTCATCAAATTTTCGCTCCACAACATCAAGTCCGATGATTTCAATGTGAATGGGACGCCCAACCATATTGGTCAAACAATCCCAAAATGCATCCCAATTGCATCCGTAATAATCGGGCCAATCAAGCGACTGACGAATTATAAAGTGCATTTCCAGATAGCTTTTTACATTTGTAAAATCAAGTGTGTATTTTTCTTTATACTGGTACATTGCCCCTCCTTAATTTTTATTCGAACACCAACAAAAAGCAACAAAATGAGAGAACGCAGCGGAATAAAAACCGTTTTGTTCTCTCTTTTTTGTTATGAAAGCACGCTCTGTAGGAACTGCTGAAGTCTGGGGTTCTTGGGGGCGCCAAAAAACTCTTCGGGGGGAGCTTCCTCTTCTATAATACCGTCGCTCATAAACAGAACCTTGTCAGCTACCTCTTTAGCAAAGCCCATTTCGTGAGTAACGACTACCATAGTTATTCCCTCGTCGGCAAGCTGCATTATAAGGTCAAGCACCTCGCCTACCATTTCGGGGTCGAGCGCGCTTGTAGGCTCGTCAAAGAGCATTACCTCGGGGTCCATAGCGAGTGCGCGGATAATGGCAATTCTTTGCTTCTGACCGCCTGAGAGCTGGCTCGGATAAGCATCTGCCTTCTCCGAGAGTCCTACACGGGCAAGAAGCTCGTCAGCTCTCTTGCTTGCTTCCTCGGGAGTTTTCAGCTTGAGCTTTACAGGCGCGAAGGTTATGTTTTCCTTTACCGTCATATGAGGGAAGAGATTGAAGTGCTGGAACACCATTCCCATTTTCTGACGGGCAAGGTCGATCTGAATACTGTTGTTTTCGTAGATCTCTTTCATTAAAGCCTTGTAAGCGCGACCCTCGCGCTTTTCGTTCAAGAGATCCTTTTCCTTTATTTCGTAAATTATTTTTTCTGAAAGCTCTTCATCCGTAGCGGAAGGATTTTCGGCACGGTACGCTTCCATCATTTTTCCGTAGGTCTTAGATGCCTTTATAACGTCAAAGTGCAAATAGGGGTCTACAGGGGTGATCAGTCTGTCATTTACCCAGATCTCACCGTAGGTGGGCTTTTCAAGCAGATTCAGACAACGGAGAAATGTGGATTTTCCTCCACCTGAAGGGCCGATGATTACTATTTTTTCACCGCTTTTTATCTGATAGCTGATGCCCTGCAAAATCATTTTTTTACCGTCAAAGGTCTTAAAAAGATTTTTGACATCAATAATAGTTTTCTTATCTGTCACTCTTAGCCAACCTCTTTTCTAATTTCTTGAACAGGTAATTAAGTCCGTATACAACAGCGAGGTAAACAAGCGCTATTGATATATAGGGGAAATAAACGTTCATTGTACGTGAAATAACTCTTTCCGCGGCTTTTGTAAGGTCTATAACACCGAGGAAGCCGATAACCGATGTCTCTTTCAAAAGAGAAATGAATTCATTACCTATAGCGGGCAAAACATTCTTTATGGCTTGCGGTAAAACTATGCTTTTCATCGTTGTAACCGAAGAAAGACCGAGCGAGCGTCCCGCCTCTGTCTGTCCGATATCGACCGCATTTATACCTCCGCGCATTATCTCGGCAACGTAAGCGCCCGAATTGAGACCGAAGCCTATCATACCGATAAGAACCGCTTGAGTTGACCAGGCGAAAATGATGTTATAGGTGATGAGAAGCTGTACGACAACAGGCGTACCTCTTATTATAGTAGTATATATTTCGCATATCTTATCAAGTATAAAGAGCTTTCCGGTCTGCTTGTGGAATACACGGATAATAGCCACTATAGCACCGATAACAACACCTATAAGAGTCGCAACCAGAGCGATAAGGATAGTGTTCTTGAAGCCTTCTAAAAACAGCTTGTATCTGTCTTCCGCAATAAAGGTCTTGACAAAGCCGTTTATTATTTTGTCAAACATATGTAATTCCTTTCAATATCTTATAAACAAGTTGCGGGAGGCCGTACGGTCTCCCGCTATAATATTATTTGTAATTATGCTCCTACTTCCTGAGCCTTTGCGGAGTATTCTTCAACCCACTTATCAACTGTTCCGTCAGCGATGAGCTTTTCAAGCACCTTGTTTACTGCATCAAGCAATTCCTTGTTGCCCTTTGTTACTGCAATACCGTATTCCTCAACTTCAGCAGCGGGTGTACCGTCAGCCTTTACGAGAGGGAATGCCTTGAGTGTGTCGCTATTAGCAACGATAAGCTGAGCTGTGAGCTTATCTGTAACTACTGCATCGAGCTTGTCGATAGAAGCAGCAGCAACTGCGGGAGATGTGTAGGGAGTAATTGTAGCGCTTCCGAGTGTGCCGTCCTTAATGAGACCGTCTATCAACATATCGGAAGTAGTACCCTGCTGAATACCGATCTTCTTATCCTTGAGGTCGTCCAAGGACTTTGTTGTTGTATCGCTTGTCTTGACGATAACGTACTGCTCTGTGGAGGAGTAGGGAATAGAGAAGTCAACCTGCTCTGCACGGTCAGCTCTGATTGTGATACCTGCTGCACCGATATCAGCCTTGCCGCTTGAAACTGCTGTACAAATTGTATCGAACGCAACGTCTTTAACTATGAGCTCTTTGCCAAGCTCAGCAGCAACTGCTTTTACGATTTCGATATCTACACCGACAACCTCGCCGTTGTAGATGAATTCATAGGGAGCAAAGCCTGCTTCGGTGTAAACTGTGAGCTTACTGTCATCCTTGCCGCATCCTACAAAGCAGAAAGCGGAAACGAGCATCAATGCTGCTAACATAATGGATAAAAACTTTTTCATAATATTCTCCTTCTTGATGAGTTTGATTTTTTTGTTTTTTTGTTTCTCATCTGTTTGATGTGATTATTATAACGCATAAATATTCATTTGTCAAGACTTTTTTTGAATAATATTCACATTTGTACAACTGCACAAAAAAACATTAAAATTACGTGAGAATACTGTATTTTATGCACATAATGCACAATGTTTGGAGCGTCTGTTCCTCAAAATGCATCTATGCAATCGGACGAATCGTTGAATAAAACGCACTGTAAAAATGAATATATTCATTCAATATACATAAAAGGGTCGGAGACATAAGCCTCCGACCTCTATAATGTTTTTTGAATTTTAATCGTTTTCTTTTGCGAGAGCTTCTTTTTCCGCTTTTTTCGCTTTAGCGTTTTTGGCGGATTTGGAAACTATTCCTACAAGAGCAACAAGTGCGATAGCGTTGGGAAGAACCATCAGATAGTTGAAGAAGTCTGTAAGCTCCCATACGAGATCGTTCTTAAGTGTGGTTCCGAGAAAGATAAATACGATAGCGATAACAGAATATACTATAGTAGCCTTCTTTGAGTTCTTGAAGAGATACTGAACGTTTATCTTACCGAAGAAGTTCCAGCTGAGTATTGTGGAGAACGCGAAGAAGAAGAGACAAATCGCTACGAATACGTTACCTATAGTAGCATTTCCAAGCACAGAGCCGTAAGCGAGCTGCATAGCGTTAGTCTTCATAATGCCGCCCTCTGCGATAGCGTTGGCATAGTCTGCGCTTGCGAGGAGACCGTTTTCACCAACGTAAAGGGTAGAGATAACTACGAGAGCTGTCATGGTAAGAACTATGAATGTATCTATAAACACACCTATCATAGCAGCCACACCCTGATCGTGAGGCTTTTCTACGTTAGCCTGCGCGTGAGCGTGAGGGGTAGAACCCATACCTGCTTCGTTAGAGAAGAGACCTCTCTTAGCACCCTGGCTGATAGCGGTCTTGAGTGCGTAACCTATACCGCCCGCGATAATTGCGTCGGGAGTGAACGCGTACTTGAAGATAGCGCCGAAGGTTGCGGGGATATACTGAATTCTGCATGCGAGAATTACAAGACCGCCCACGAGGAACAAGCCTGCCATAAGGGGAACTATTTTCTCGGTAACAGAAGCTATTCTCTGAATGCCGCCGAGGAATATGAAGGCGGAGATTGCGGCGAGCGCGATACCGATTATCCAACCCCACTGAGTGTAGTCTACGCCGATAGCGTTGCAGGTAGCTTCAGCTATGGAGTTCGACTGTACCATGCTTCCCATAAATCCGAGAGCGAGGATTGCCGCGATAGAGAAGAACACAGCGAGGAACTTTCCAAAGCCGCCCTTGAAGGCGCGCTTTATGTAGTAAACGGGACCGCCGTGAATATTGCCGTTTTCGTCAGTAACTCTGGTTTCCTGAGCAAGGATAGCCTCTGCATAAATAGTGGACATACCAAGGAAAGCAATTACCCACATCCAGAAGATAGCGCCGGGACCGCCTATGAGGATAGCACCCGAGGCACCGACTATATTACCTGTACCGACCTGCGCCGCGATAGCTGTAGCAAGAGCCTGGAACGAGCTGAGACCGCCCTTGTTCTTTCCGCCC
>SVQV01000092.1 GCA_015065175.1 Oscillospiraceae bacterium
ATAAGCTTGTTTACGGCTTCCTGCGCTTTGATAAAATCCTTGTATATTTCATGCTCTGTTATAGCTGTGAAAAGCTCGTCCGTCTTTGCCTTGACAAGATTGATAAGCTCTTCATTCTGTTCACTCAATTCCTTTTTGAATTCATTTCCGAGAATTGTTCTCTGTGTGTTGTATTCAAACACGAAGTGCTGCAATTCGAGGTTTTCCTCGTATGCCTTTTTGGCTTCGTTAAACTTCACAAGAACTTCGTCCTTGGCGATAGCCTCGCCAAGCTGCTTTGCATATTCAATTACTGTCATTTTTTATATTTCCTTTCAATTTGTAATTTTTATTTATCAAGAACTATTTTTCCGTACATCGCATACGCATCTGCCCTGTCTATATGAACATTTACGTATTGACCTATGAGACTTTCATCGCCCTCATAATGCACGAGCTTGTTTGTATCGGTTCTGCCGCTTAATATGCCTTGATTTCTCGACATTGCATCGGTCAGAACTCTTATTGTTTTATCTTCATAGATTTTATTTTTCTCAATACAGATACTTTCCTGTACGTCTGAGAGACGGGCGAGGCGCTTGCTCTTGACGCTTTCATCTATCTGCTCTTCCATTTTTGCGGCGGGTGTGAACTTTCGCTTTGAATAAATAAATGTATATATCATATCAAAACGAACCTTTTCCACCAATTCGACCGTCTTTTCAAAATCCTCGTCGGTCTCTGACGGGAATCCTACGATAATATCCGAGGTAAGCGAAACGTTGGGGTTAGCTTTCCTGAGCTTGTCCACTGTAGAAAGGTAATGCGCTGTATCGTAGTGTCTGTTCATCAGCTTTAAGATGCGGTCGCTGCCCGACTGCACGGGAAGATGAAAATGCGGCGCTATCTTCTTTTCCCTGCCGAAAACCTCAATAAGCTTATCGGAGACATCCTTCGGGTGACTCGTCATAAATCGAATGAGAAAATCACCGTCAAGCTCGCAAATCCTCTCCAAAAGCTCCGCAAAGTCGCAATCACTCTTATAAGAGTTTACATTCTGTCCGAGCAGGGTAATATCCTTGTAGCCCTTTGCTATCAGGTCTTTTACCTCGTTCAATATATCCTCGCTGTTTCGGCTTCTCTCTCTTCCGCGGGTGTAGGGCACTATACAATATGAGCAAAAGTTATTGCAACCATACATAATGCTGACCCACGCACGATGAGAAAGCTCTCTGTCGATAGGAAATCCCTCTACCGCTCTGTATGCTTCTTTATCATCGCAGGAAAGGAAAATTCTGCGTTTTCCGTTCAGCTTTCTATAGATAAGCTCGGGCAGGCGGTGAATTTGCGAAGGCTCCAAGGTAAAGTCAACATAAGGATATCTATGCTTTATTTCATCAATGCGATGCTCCTGTGCGGTCATACAACCGCAAACACCTATGAGAATGTCAGGCTTTGCAGTCTTTATATGCTTATATCCGCCAACCACAGAAAGAGCCTTCAGCTCCGCATGCTCTCGGACAGCACAGGTGTTCAAAAGCAATATATCGGCATTTTCGGGCGTATCGGTAAGACGGTACCCCATTTGAAGCAGAAGTCCTCTTATTTTTTCACTGTCGGCTTCGTTTTGCTGACATCCGAAGGTGAGAATATGCGCATAGCTTATTTTTCCGCTTTGCTCGTTTTCCGCATTTCTCTGCTTTATTCTGTTTATATAATCTGATATTTGTTCATCGTATTGGATGTTCATTCTATTTCTCCGTAAAAGTATATTCAAAGTCGGGAGAAAGGGTAATTTGCCCTTCGTCATCAATCAAAACAGCGCTGAAGCTGTATTCACTGCTTTTGCAATATTCAAGCGCCCTGTCCTTTCCCATTACAAACAGCGCGGTGGATAGCGCATCTGCAAGCATAGGGTCATCCGAAATGATGGCAACCGATGCAAGACCCGAATTTGAAGGATATCCTGTAGAGGTGTCGAAAATGTGGTGGTATTTTACACCGTTTACCTCTTTATACCTTTCATATCCGCCCGCAACCGAAATAAAGTTACCGCCGTCAAGTGAAAGTATACCTATATATCCGTCGCCAAAAGGATTTCTTACCGAAACTCTGTAGCTCTCGTTATCGGGCTTTGTACCTATCGTGCAAATGTTTCCGCCAAGAGAAATGATGCCGTATTCAACACCGTTCTGCAAGAGGTAATCATAAAGCTTTCCTGCTATCTCGCCCTTAGCTATAGCGCCGAGGTCCAAAACAGTATCGCTGTCGGACTTTCGCAGGGTGTCTCCGTCGATTTCTATAAAGGAATACCCTACGTGTTCAAGCGCGTTTTCTATTTCCGCTTTTGCGGGAATATATGTGTCATCATCCGAAATGCGCCACAGCTTTGAAAGCGCGCCTGCGGTTATATCAAAAGCACCTTCGGTGTCTCTTGCAATTTCAAGAGACTTTTTAAGTAAAGCCGACATTCGGAGAGAGAGAGTTTGCTCAGAGTGCTTTGACTCGTTTATTTTAAACAGCTCGCTTTGTCCGTCTGTCATACTGAATATTTTTTCACTTTGTAAAACTATTTCCCGACATCCTTTTAAAAGCTCCGCGCTTTTATCGCTTTTGTTTATTTTTATCTCTATAAAGGTATTGAGCGCAAAGAACTCTGTGCTTTCATATGAAAGCGGTCTTTCAGAGCATGAAGCGAGCAAAAAAACCGCAACAAAAACAGACATAAACAAAAGCAGAACCACAGAAAATGATTTTTTAATATTCTTTTTCATAAAGTTTTCTTCTTATATTTTTAAACTAAGCTTATTTTCGGTCACAATCAAAAGTGTTCCCGTAAGCACGCCTAACGGCAATGACATAATAAGCAGATATGGTAAATAATAAACGAGTCCAAGTGTGCCGTAAATGAGACATGCGGCAAAAATCTGACCTAACGAATGAAGGGCGGCAGATGCTATTGAAATTCCTATTCTTGAAACTCGGTCTTGGAAAAAGGAAAGCGAAAAGAGGGCTATATATGCGCACGTAGCACCCATTATCGAAAACAAGAAGGAGCTTACATTTCCGAAGAGCATAGAAATGAGGACTATTCTCAAAAATGATATAACTGCGCTCGGCGCCTTCCCTATCTTAAAAAATGCGAACATTACAACGATGTTTGCAAGTCCCAGGCGAAGCCCGGGCAAAGGCAAGAGCGACGAGAAAAGAGAATCCACGTATGAAAGAACTATTGCAAGAGAGAGTAAAAGCGCGGAATAAGCAATTTTTTTGTTGTATTTACCCTGCCGCTGCATCGATATTCTCTCCTTTCTCGGAAATCAGTCGAAGCACGACCTCGGCAGGCACACATAAAATAGCCTCGCCTTCTTTCGATATCCGCCCCATTTTGACACAGTGCTTATCGGGACATTCAGCGTGTTTTACAAAAACATCGCCGTTTTCGATAGATAAGGTCATTTCATAACCGTTTGAGTCTATAGAAATGTCTATGTTTTCAGATAGAGAATAGAAGCTTTCCTTTCCGTCTGCTATTACGGATAGCTGAAGCCTGTCACTCCCCTTTTTAAAAAGCGGAAATAACCATATCGAAAGACCGAGCAACAAAACTGCCGAAGCGATAACAAAATCAAGCGGCTTGAGATATGATAAAAAACGACCCTTGCTCATTGTCTTCCCTTTCTGCATATCGATCTACATCATATAATTATATCACATAATTACCCTTAAAGTCAAGTTTTAAGAGGATTTTCAGCTTCAAAGATTTAAAGTTTTTTTGTTTAAAAATCCAAAATATGCACCTCAAAAAGTCAATGCTGTATGAGGTGCATAAATTGTAATACCAATTATTAGTCAAGAAGCTCGGCAGTGGAATTCAGCACATGCTCTGTGCCGTCCTTGAGCCTGACTGACAGATGGGCGTTTTCGGTAATCCCCAGAACCGTGGCTGACTGCTTTTCTCCGTTCACAAGAACACGTACCTTTTTACCGTCAAGAATGGAAAGGTCCCGATATTCTTCTATAAAAGAATTATCCATATTGAAATTCTCATACATAGAGAAAAACTCGGACAAAATAGAATGAGCTAATTTGTCAGATGTGCCTTCCTTTTCGTCAGAAAACACCTCTGCTATAATATCGGCAAGCTTGGGAGGAAACACAGACGGAAAGAGATTCAGACTTATTCCAATAATTACGTAATCGAACCTGTTTTCGTTATTGACAACTCCCTCTGCCAGAACTCCGCTTATCTTTTTCTTCTTACAGTAGATATCATTTACCCACTTTATCCCAAATTCCGCTTCAGAATTGTTTCTTATCGCTCGTGCGACGGCAACCGCTGCCATAGAGGTAAGCAAAAGACTCTGATTGACACTGAATGACGGACGCAAAAGAATGCTCATATGCAAGGCGGCAACATCATCCGGAAAAAACTGCTTTCCAAGAGTACCTCTCGGAGATGTCTGCTTATCTGCAATTATAACAGTTCCTTCAAACGCGCCTTTCTGTGCCATAGCCTTTAAGACATCATTGGTAAAAGGGAGGCTTTTATATTTTTCCACAGACAAGGCTTTCCCCTTCTCTGTACGGAAGGAATTTTTCTTGTACGGTTCAAAATTATTCGCCATAATTTTTCCTTTTGGATCAAATTAATATGCTTTACCCCAGTAAACAAGCTTCTTTGCGGGCTTTCCGCAGCAAATACAACGGTCGGAGATCTGCTCCTGCTCCATAGGCATACAACGTGAGGTTACGTCAGCCAATTCCTTGAGCTTTAGCTCACATTCAAGCTCCTCGCACCACATAGCCTTAATATATCCGCTTTTCTCGTTTGCTATTTTAATAAAGCTATCGAGATCGGTCGCTGTATATGTTCTCTTTGTGCGGTTCTCAAGTGCCTTTTCGTAAAGCGCCTTGGTAAGAACCTGCATCTGTTCTTCTATCACACTTTCGATATTGTCGAGAGAAACGAAAAGCTTTTCTCTGTTATCACGGCGTACAACTACGCACTGATTGCTTTCAATATCGCGGGGACCTATCTCGATACGGAGCGGAACACCCTTCATTTCATATTCTGCGAACTTCCATCCGGGGCTGTTGTCGCTATCGTCTATCTTAACACGAACCTTGTCGGAAAGTCTCGCCTTAAGCTTTTCAGCCGCTTCCAAGACGCCTTCCTTGTGCTGTTGAACGGGAATTATCACAACCTGAATAGGAGCGACCGCGGGAGGAAGAACGAGACCGTTGTTGTCTCCGTGTGTCATTATGATACCGCCTATAATTCTCGTAGAGACGCCCCAAGATGTCTGATTACAGTATTTAAGCTGATTATCCTTGTCAAGATACTGAATATCAAACGCTTTTGCAAAGCCGTCGCCGAAGTTATGCGAGGTACCGCCCTGAAGAGCCTTACCGTCATGCATAAGAGCTTCTACCGTATATGTTGCCAATGCGCCCGCAAATTTCTCTTTGTCGGTCTTTCTACCCTTAATTACAGGCATACCGAGGTCGTTCTCGAAGAAATCAGCATAAACATTGAGCATACGAAGCGTTTCCTCTTCCGCCTCCTGCGCCGTTGCGTGCATTGTGTGTCCTTCCTGCCACAAAAATTCTCTGCTACGGAGGAAAGGACGTGTGGTTTTCTCCCATCTTACAACACTGCACCACTGATTGTACAATTTAGGCAGATCTCGGTAGGAACGAATTATATTAGCGTAATGCTCACAGAATAATGTTTCGGAGGTAGGACGTACACAGAGTCTCTCTGTAAGGCGCTCGCTTCCGCCCATGGTAACCCATGCAACCTCGGGAGCGAAGCCTTCAACGTGATCCTTCTCTTTATTTAAAAGCGACTCGGGAATGAACATAGGCATATAAACATTCTCGTGTCCTGTTTCTTTGAATTTTTTATCAAGCAGCTTTTGAATATTCTCCCATATTGCGTAACCGTAAGGACGGATGATCATACATCCCTTTACGCTCGAATAATCAATAAGGTCTGCCTTTTTTACAATGTCGGTATACCATTTCGCAAAATCCTCATCCATAGAGGTAATCTGCTCAACCATTTTCTTATCAGAATTAGCCATATCAAACTCCTAAAATCAAAAAATCTTCATTAAGAATATTATAATACAATGTAGTGATATTGTCAAGAAGATTATTTTGCAAAAATTCTGTTTTTTTATATTGATTTGCGTGTTAATGAATTTAAAATCCGCAAATATTGCAAAAAATCTGTTAATTGGAGAAAAAAATCTTATTTTTTAATGTTTTTTTGCAAAAAGGCTTGCATTTTTATGCAAAATGGTGTAGAATAGTTTGGTATTAAAAAATATAACTAAATTTTATGTATTTCAGTGAAAATTTGAGGTTTATGATGAATTATTTTTCAAAAAGCAAATCAGAATTAAAAGAAATAGAAAAGCAGCTTTTAAAAGAATATAATGATTATAAGGACATGGGTCTTGCGCTTGACCTTTCAAGAGGAAAGCCCAACGCGGAGCAGCTTGATCTGAGCCTTCCTATGCTTGATCTCCTGAAAAACGCAGAGAACTGCAAGTCGGAAGAAGGCTTCGACTGCCGTAACTACGGAATTTGCTACGGACTTCCCGAAGCTAAGCGCTTTTTCTCAAGCCTTACGGGGATCCCCTGCGACAATATAATTGTTTCGGGAAACTCGAGCCTTAACATAATGTATGATACCCTTGCACGTGCAATGCTTTACGGCGTTGTCGGCTCGAAGCGTCCTTGGTGCCGTGAAGAAAAGCTTAAATTTCTCTGCCCTTCTCCCGGATATGACCGCCATTTCGCGGTAACCGAGTCTCTCGGCTTTGAGCTTATCACAGTCGATATGACGAAGGACGGTCCCGACATGGACCGGGTCGAAGCACTTGTAAAAAGCGATGAAAGCATAAAGGGTATCTGGTGCGTGCCCAAGTACAGCAACCCTACGGGAATTACCTATTCCGACGAAACAGTCGAAAGACTCGCAAAAATGGAGACTGCCGCAGAGGACTTCAGAATCTTCTTCGATAACGCTTATGCGGTACACGATTTTGCGGATGAGGGTGACGTACTTGCCGATATCTTCGAGTGTGCCAAGAAATACGGACACGAAAACAGAATTTTCTATTTCACCTCTACGTCAAAAATTACCTTCCCCGGCGCGGGAATTTCAATGTTTGCCGCAAGTGAGGAAAACTTAGAACAGATAAAGCCTATCATTGCTGTACAGACTATAGGCTCGGACAAATTAAATCAGCTCCGACATGTCAAATTCCTGCAAAACAAGGAAGCTGTTTATGCGCTTATGAAGGAACACGGAAAAATCATTGCTTCTAAATTTGAAATTTTGCTCGGCACGCTTAAAAACGAGCTTGAAGGACTCGGGATTGCGGAATGGACAGAGCCGAAGGGCGGCTACTTCACAAGTCTGAACGTCCTGGACGGGTGCGCAAAAGCAGTCTATGACCTTTGCCGTGAAGCAGGAGTGACTCTTACAAAGGCGGGCGCTACCTTCCCTTACGGAAAGGATCCCCGTGACAAGAACCTTCGTTTAGCTCCGACATATGCTTCAAATGACGACTTGAAGCTGGCGTCCAAGGTTTTGACCTGCGTTGTAAAGCTGGTTTGCGCAAGAAAAATCCTGGCAGAAAACTAAATATTCAAAAAACTGTTTTGTTTGAGAATCTTCTTGCAGCAAAACAGTTTTTTATTTGTATGCGCAATTCTTATTTGGGGTATAATTTGAATGATACCCATTATAAGGAGATATATATGATAAATTATCAAAAATGCGCAATTATAGGTTGTGGGTTTGTCGGCGCTTCTATCGGATACACATATGCTCAAAGCGGACTTTTTTCCGAAATGGTGCTGATAGACATTAATAAGAGCAAGGCTGAAGGCGAGGCGCTTGATATAGCCCAGTCTCTTCCCTTTCTTTCACCTATGAGGATTTATTCGGGAGAATACAGTGACTTAAGAGAAGCCTCTATAATAGTTATTGCGGCAGGGGCAAATCAGAAAATAGGCGAATCTCGACTTGAGCTTCTGTCAAGGAATACAAAAATATTCAATTCGATTATTCAAGAAATAACGGCTTATAACAATGACGCCATTTTGATAGTGGTAACTAATCCCGTAGACCTTCTGACATATTATACATTGAAGGCTTCGGGCTTTCCGCATAACCGCGTGATAGGGTCCGGTACTGTTCTCGACACCGCACGTTTGAAGCAAATGGTAGGCAGACAGCTTTCTGTAGACAGCCGTAACGTACACACATTTATTATAGGCGAGCATGGAGACAGTGAGCTTCCTGTCTGGAGTAGTGCGAACGTTTCAGGAATAGATCTACGTGATTTTTATAAGATCTGCGGATATAGCTATGACATTTCGGCGCTTAACGCAATGTTTGAAAATGTACGTGACAGCGCATATAAAAAATG
>SVQV01000093.1 GCA_015065175.1 Oscillospiraceae bacterium
AGAAAAGGATGCATCCGAAATAGTATCGAAAAAGGAAAATTCGGTGCTGACCCTTACAGTTACTCTGAAAAATTCGGAGACGAGAACGATAGATTTCTGTCCGTACAGCGAGCGGCAGATGCTCGTCGGAATTGACGGAGACGCATTTTTCTACGTGTCTACGGTCAAGGGTGAGAAGCTTTATAACGATGTAAAGCTGATTTTGGACGGAAAAATGCCCGATTATGAAAAAATTTATTAAAAAAACCCGAATATTTTTATAAAATATTTGCATTTTCAATAAATACGTGGTATAATAGTCTGTAACGTTTATTCGTAATAAAAAATATTAAATAAGAGGTTTAAAAATGAAGACAAGAATTTTAAGCACAGTGTTAGCTCTTATAATGATTCTCGGCACGCTTCTTCTGGCAGGCTGCGGCAAAAAGGGCTTTGATTACGCGAAGGAGGATCTCGGCAGTTATATCTCATTTAAGAATGCCGATTATAAAAATCTTCCCATCGAGCTTGAGACTGATGTTACCGATTATGCGGTAACCACTGAGGTTTCCGACAGATTCAAGGAATTGGCTGAAAAAGACGAAAGCGTTTTCGTAACCGATAAGGCTATAGCGGATAATGATCTTGTAAAGGTCTACTACAGAGGTATGACCGTTGACAAGGACGGCAATGAGACAGAATTCCAGGGCGGCTCTAACCTTGGCGAAGAGGAGCCCACGCTTCTCTGGATAGGCTCAAATGCCTTCATTGAGGGCTTTGAGGAGTCGATGAAGGGTATTGTTCCCACAGAGACATCTCTTACAGTTCGTGAGGACGGAGTTGTAGGCGAGGACGATCTTATCGTTCTTGATATCACAGGTACCTACGGTGATAAGGAAACATATATCGCTTATTCGGGTATCGTCCTTAAGCTCTCCGAGACTACCTTGCTTGATGAGGGTATAAAGAAGGAGATAGTCGGTAAGAACGTAACCGAAAAGCTCATATTTACTGTTGACTTGAATGCCGATAAGGACGCTGACATCGAGACAGTAGTATTTACAGCTTCGGTAAATAAAGTAATCACAATGGAAGCGAAGAAACTCGAGCTTACCTTCCCCGAGGATTACAGCAACGAGGATCTCGCAGGCGAAAGAGTAAACTTCTATGTAGTTGCGCAGGGTGTTGCTTCCATTAACGAGCAGAACCTCGAAAAGCTGGGCTTTACCACAAGCGAGTCTGACGTAGTTGAGGCATATAAGGCTTCTGTTGCGAACGACCTCCGCCGTGAGTATGCAGAGGAGCAGGCAGAGAATGAGGAGACCTTCAAGAATATAGTAAGCAACGCTATCTGGGCAGCAATTCTTGAGAACACCGAGGTCAAATCCTATCCCGCAGGCACAATAGACAGCTATATCAAGACAGAGAAGAACAACCTTGAATACGAGTATAACGCATCCGCTGATGCCGAGAGCATTCAGTCTCAGTTCTCCACGCTTGAAGCATATGCGAAGGATAAGTACGGAAAAGACGATTACGACAGCGTAATCAAGGAGAACGCCGAGGCGTTCGTAAAGGGCAAGCTCACACTTTACACCGTTGCGAAGGAAATGGGCTTGACAGAGGTAACAAAGAACGATATTAAAGAAGTAAAGGCAGAGATAGAGGCAGAGTATGTTTCATATTTCAAGCAGCTTTACTCTCTCTATAACAGCATTTTCGGATACGGCTATACAGAGGATGAATTGAAGGCGATCGCCGAGAACAATGCAATGGCTACGGTAAACGGCCTCAGCGACACCTACCTTAATGAATCCGTTATGAAGAAAAAGATCCTTGACGCTATCTACACTGATTACAATACAGAGTTTGACGGCGGTCTTATCACTTGGGTAAGCCCTGATCACAGCGAAGAGGAAGCAGAATAATTGAGACAATGTAGCGGGGCGATTTGAATAATATCTCCCCGCTGCCTTTTCCGAAGCGAAAGGACACAAAGCTTGAAAAAGGTTACAATATATACAGACGGCGCTTGCAGGGGCAATCCCGGAGCGGGCGGTTGGGGTACGGTTCTTGTTTATAACGGCATAGAAAAAGAGCTTTCGGGCGGTGAAGCTGTAACCACTAATAACCGAATGGAGCTTACGGCGGCTATAAAAGGGCTGTCGGCATTGAAAGAATGCTGTGAGGTAGAGCTGTATTCCGACTCAAAATATATGGTAGATGCCATCAATCTCGGCTGGGCAGAGGGATGGAGACGGACAAACTGGAAGAACGGAAAGGCGAAAAACCCCGATTTATGGGAGGAGCTTTTGAGCTTGCTCGGCAAACATAAGGTCAAGGTCCTCTGGGTAAGAGGGCATAACGGACATGAATATAATGAGCGCTGTGACGCATTGGCGACGGCAGCGGCTGATTCATATAAATAACAGAAGGTCATACATTTAAGGAGAAAAAACAAATGAAGAGATTTTTATCTTGCTTCCTTGCCGCGCTTATGATACTTACTTTAGTACTCGGCATGGCAAGCTGTAAAAAGAAGGAAGAAAACAAGGGCGAAGAGGAAGCGGCATTCAGCTTCTACAAGGAAAAAATGAGCGATTACATCTCGCTTAACAAGGAGGACTATTTCGGCACTACCATAAAGGTTGAGAAAATTCCCGAGGTAGGCGAAAAGGACGTTCAGGATTATATCGATTATATGCTTGAAAGCACTGTCGAGAAAACCGTTTATACAGACCGCGCAATTGAAGAGGGCGACACGGTTTCTCTTTATTTCAGAGGCTCTGTTGACGGAGTTGACTTTGAGGGCGGAAGCAATATGGAGGACAAGGCTCCCGCATCTCTCGTTATCGGCTCGGGTAACTTTATCCCCGGCTTTGAGGATGCGCTTATCGGTCTCGTTCCCAACTCCACATCCTTTACAAGAGTAGAGTCGGGCACAATAAAGGCTGACTACGTAGCTTATGGAGAGTACGCTTACACAAGCGGCGACAAGACAGGCGAGGTGAAGGTAAGAATAGACCTTGCAAACCCGGGCGAAAAGGATAAGGTTTTAGCAGATAACATTATCGGCAAAACTGTAGGAACATCATTCAACTTTGAGGCTGAATACGACGTAGACGGCGACGGAACAAAAGAAAACGCCGAGTTTACGATGAAGGTCAACTTTGCGTCAATTGAGGAGACTGCTCCCATAACAGTTACATTCCCCGATCCCTATAAGTTAAACGAGGAGATGTCGGGTAAGGAAGCGGTATTCCACGTTGTAGTAAAGGAGCTTTCAAGAGCAGAGCTTCCCGAGCTTACCGCAGAGCTTATTACCGACACCTTGAAATATAAGAGCGATAAGGATGCTAAGGGCGACGAGCTTGTAAAGGAATTCCGTGAGTCTGTTGAGCTTTACCTCAATGAGAGCAGAGACTCGACTATCAAGAACGCGGCGCTCAACAAGCTGTTTACAGCTCTTTACGAGAAGGCTGAGGTAAAGAAGTATCCCGAAAAGGTAGTTGAAGACCTCCTCAAATATTCAAATGACGACCTTAAGGGCGCGTTCGATTACTATACTCAGAATTACACCGATTTCCCCTATACTACAGTTGAGGAATTTGCTCCCGATTATTACGGCGCAAACTATGATTCCACACTTTCTCACGAGGAGGCTATGGATAAGTACGTAAGAAAGACCGTTCTTATGCAGATGGTTCCCTTCTACATCATTCAGGCGGAGAACATAGACTTCGAGAGCGAGGAAGCAAAGCAGGAAAGCATCAACTCTATGGCTGAATATTACGCTAACTATTATTCGAATATGTACGGTCAGACCTACACCGCCGCAGGCATAATCGAAATGATGGGCGAGGAAGCGCTCATAGAGGAAGCGTTGGTAAATCTTCTCTACGAAAAAATTCTTGAAGAAAATACCATAGAAGAGTTAGTAAAAGCCGAAACAGAGGCTGAATAATTAAAACAGAAAAGAGCTTGAGAATTTGCGAAAGCATTTGACTCAGGCTCTTTTTATTTTATGATGCGACTCCGTCACAGCTTGAAGTAACAAAGACAATCATATCGTTAAACAATTGCAATTTATCGGTGATGCAACATCACAAATTCGGTAGGGCGAACGTCTTGTCTCCCGCCCTACGAATAAAAAGGCGTCGCCCACACCGACATTTGCAACCCTTGGGATGCTTATCCCTTTGGGAAATCAAAAATTGAAAGAGAATCTCTCCGACATTTAAATAAAAAAATATTTCTTCAAGAGTTTTTTGAAGAGTTTGAGGGACTTTTTTTCAAAAAAGTCCCTCAATAATTACTTAATTATATTTTCTCTCTCGATAAGCTCGATAAGCGCTTTTGCCATTGAAGCGAAGCCGAAGTCGGTAGGGTGGCAATTGTCAACCGTGCCCTCGTTTCCGCAAAGGGCGGTAAGCGCGGCGCCGTCAAGGAAATAGACATTTTTGTCACCTTTTGCAAGCGCGTTTTTGTAGGTTGTCTCAACTACCGCGCGGCGCTTGACCTCCTCGTCTGTAAGAATTGCCTTCGGACGTGACATCATAATAACGGGAGTCTCGGGATGTGTCTTGCGGAAGGCGAGGAACAGCTTTTCGTGTGTGGCGTCAAGATGCTCGACTGTCGGCGCATTGTGGTCATAATCCAAAAAGAACAGTGAGGTCGGAAGGGATGCGAGATATTCTATCATAGCGTCCTCGCCCTTTGCGTTGCCCGAAAAACCGAGGTTTATGTAATCGAGGTCAAAATGACGGGATAAGGGAGCCTGATAACAGGTGCCCGGGCGTGAGGCGCAGCCGCCCTGTGTAATAGACGAGCCGTAAAACACGGCGGGCAGGGAATAGCGGTAGTCGGGCGCCTTTTCTAAGACAGCGTCGGGCGAAAGACCTATAAACAGCTCGCTTACCTGGCTATAAAGAGGGAAGTCTATCATAAAAGTCCGCTTTTTGCGCTCACCGAGAACAGTAATTAAACTTTGATATCCGTCCGAATAGTTGAGCTTCGGAACAAAGGTCTTGACATATTCATTATCGGCATAAAGGTCAAAGCCTGCCGAGCCTGTAAACGCGAAGTGCGCCATATGATACTTGGAGGGGACGGCACAGGAGATTGCGACAAAGGGGCTGTCGGTTACGAAACGGACTCTGCCTCCCGCGGTGTGATTGTGGAGATAAAGCACGCGTTGGCTGACACGCTCTGCGACCGTTTTCGGCATACGGCGGAAATTTCCTTCAGACCAGAAAACGCCATGAACCGTAAACGGTTCTTCGCGGCAGTTGCGCATAATGACATCATCACGTCCAAAGGCTTCGTTTGCGTTAAAATTAGGGTCGATTGATGTAATATCAAGCTCACTCATAATAAATTCCTTGATTTTTTGATGTAAGATTTTTTGTTTATTAAAGGTTTTCAGAGCTTAAGCAAAAGAGCAACTCAACAATTATTTTATTATGTTTTCTCTCTCGATAAGCTCAATGAGCGCTTTTGCCATTGAGGCGAAGCCGAAGTCGGTCGGGTGGCAATTGTCAACCGTGCCTTCGTTTCCGCAAAGGGCGGTAAGCGCGGCGCCGTCAAGGAAATAGACATTTTTGTCACCTTTTGCAAGCGCGTTTTTGTAGGTTGTTTCCACTACCGCGCGGCGCTTGACCTCCTCGTCTGTAAGAATTGCCTTCGGACGAGACATCATAATAACGGGAGTCTCGGGATGTGTCTTGCGGAAGGCAAGAAACAGCTTTTCGTGTGTGGCGTCAAGATGCTCGACTGTCGGCGCATTGTGGTCATAATCCAAAAAGAACAGAGAGGTCGGAAGGGATGCGAGATATTCTATCATAGCGTCCTCGCCCTTTGCGTTGCCCGAAAAGCCGAGATTGATATAATCAAGGTCAAAATGACGGGAGAGCGGAGCCTGATAACAGGTACCCGGGCGTGAGGCGCAACCGCCCTGCGTAATGGACGAGCCGTAAAAAACGGCGGGCAGGGAATGGCGGTATTCGGGCGCCTTTTCTAAGACAGCGTCGGGCGAAAGACCTATAAACAGCTCGCCCACGTGACTGTAAAGCGGGAAGTCTATCATTATAGTTCTTTTTCTTCGGTCGGGCAGAGAAATGAGGCTCTGATAGCCTGTAGTATAGGTATATGGCGGCACGAAGGTCTTGACATATTCGTTGTCGGCATAAAGGTCAAAGCCTGCCGAGCCTGTAAGAGCAAAGTGCGGCATATATCCCTTCCCGGGAATGACACAGGAAATGGCGATAAACGGACTGTCGGTAACGAAACGGACTCTGCCTCCCGCTGTAGCTTGGTGCAGGGTGCTAACGCCTTGGCTGACGCGCTCTGCTACCTCTCTCGGCATACGGCGGAATTTACCCTCAGACCAGAAAACGCCGTGAACCGAAAACGGTTCTTCGCGGCAGTTGCGCATAACGACGTCATCACGCCCGAAGGCCTCGCTGACATTAAAATTGGAATCGATAGCTGCAATATCGTGTTGACTCATAATAGACTCCTTAAGACTTATTTTTATTTGATCGTTTTTTAGATTTATCGGTCGAAAAACCCATTTTTCCGAGCTTTGCGCCCAATTTGAAATACTCTCCGTGAGCAAAGGCGCAGAGGTCGGCCTTTTCTATGCAGAGCCTTCCGCTTTTGTCGAGCAGACTGTCATCGACAGAGACGGAAAGGATGTCCGCTATAAACATATCATGTGTGCCGAGCGGAACGGTGTCACAAACACGGCACTCGAGAGAAATGGGACATTCCGCTATAGTAGGCGCGGAGACCTCTTTAGACTCGAGCTTGGTAAAACCGCATTTTTCGAACTTGTCCAGCTTTGCGCCCGTGTATATTCCGCAGAAATCAACCTTTTTCGCAAGCGATGCGGGGGCGAGATTTATAACGAACTCGCCCGACTCCTTTATAAGAGCGTAGGAATGTCTCTGCGGTCTCACCGAAATATAGGTTTTCGGCGGATGAGTATTGAGAATACCCGTCCAGGCGACGGTTATTATATTTGAATTTTCCATGTCTCCGCAGCTTACTAAGCAGGGAGGCACAGGGGCAAGCAGCGTGCTGCCCTTCCAGAATTGTCTTGACATAAAAACTCCGAAATGAATAATGATAATGCGAAACTAATGAAAAATGAATAATGAATAATTATGGAAAGAAAGTTGTACAATAAAAATGGACAAAACGAAGAGTTAATGATATAATTAACTTAAAGAGGTGAGTCCATGAAAAGAACGTACAGCAAGGAATTCAAGATCAAGGCGTGCGAGCTCGTAATCAAGGATAATATTGCGGTAGCGGTAGTAGCCGAAAAATTCGGCATACACCACGTGATGTTACACCGGTGGGTAAGCGAATACCGTGAGCTTGGGGAAGATGCATTTGTAGGAAAAGGACATCAAAATCCAGCAGATGCAGAACTTCGCAGATTGCGTAAAGAGAATGAACGCTTGAAGATGGAGAACGAGATCCTAAAAAAAGCAGCGGCATACTTTGCAAAAGACCCGGAGAACGGATAAGGTTTGCCCAAAAAGAGCTGACCGAATGTGACACCGGCATAGTATGCGAGGTTTTAAAAGTGTCACGAAGCACGTTTTACCGTGTTTCCAAACCCAAGGAAAGTGAAGAAATTGAGCTTGAAAAAGCCGTAATTAACTGTTTTGAAAAGAACAAGGGAAATTACGGTAGAATCCGTATAAAAAAAGATTTATCAAGAAACGGTATCACCATAAGCGAAAACAAGATTTCTCGCATTTTAAAGGAACACGGATTAGTAGCCAAAAGTGGCAGAACCGGTCGAAGGAAAGCTCCAAAGCCGACAGAAGAACAGTATATTGAGGCAAATTTGATAAAAGACAAGTTTGAAATAGATATTCCAAACTACCTTTGGTGCTCGGATATAACAGAACTTGCTTGCAAAGGCAATAAAGTCTATGCATGCGGCGTTATTGATGTTGCGACAAGACGACTGGTTGGTTGGTCAATCAAGCGTCACCAACGACAAGATATTGTACAAGAGGCTTTTGAAATGGCGGTAGGCAGAAATCCCGAGCGTCCTGCGGACGCTGTGTACCACAGCGATAGAGGATGTCAATATACCGCCAAGAAAACCAAAGAATTGGTTGAAAGATACGGTTTTAGGAAAAGCATGTCGCGCCCGGGGACACCGAACGACAATCAGCCAATCGAGAGCTTTTGGCGAACCCTCGAATGTGAGATGCCTGATATCAGGCATCTCACATTCGAGGAAGCAAGTAGAGTTTTGGTTAAATATTTTGAATTATACTACAACTCTAATCGAATTCATTCGGGTATTGGCTATCTTACACCGAATGAATGTTTTGAAAAATTAACTCTTTAATTTGTCTACTTATCTTGACAAGTTTC
>SVQV01000094.1 GCA_015065175.1 Oscillospiraceae bacterium
TCTTCATCGTTGGGACTCGGGCGGGCATCCCTCTACCGAATACTTTCATTGTTTGAAGAAAAAGGACTCATCTCTAAAAAAGGCTCTGAGATTTCGATAAAGAATGTCGGAGAACTCAAAAAAATTATAAAATAAGAAAAGGAAAAACAAAATGAAAAAACTTGTATCTTTGTTATTAGTCATCGTCGCTCTGCTCACTGTTCTTACCGCCTGCGCGCAAAAGGATCCCACATCTGAAAATCAGATCACCCCTCTTAAAATAGGCGTTCTTTCAGGAACTACGGGAATGGGCGCCGCTAAGCTTGTAAACGATATAAAGGCAGGAGGAGAGGAAATCTCAAAATATTATGCTTCCATTGACACTTACACAGACCCCTCTACACTTCTTTCCGACATTATAAGCGGCAAGGTGGATATTGCCGCACTTCCCACCAATGCTGCGGCAACGCTTTTCAACAAATCCAAGGGTAATGCTCAGGTCGTTGCTATCAACACGCTCGGCGTACTGTATGTACTCGACAGCTCGGGAAGCGTTAAGTCTCTCTCTGACCTTTCGGGTAAAACGGTATATGTAGCTACTCCCGGTCAGACGCCCGAATATATCTTCAAGCACATCATAGAGAAAAACAATATTGAAAACGTGACTATCTCTTACGACTATACGGATTTGGATTCTCTTACCTCTGCTGTCGCTACAGGCGCGGTTGAAATCGCGCTTCTTCCCGAACCGAAGGTGACAATAGCGCAGACGACTGCCGCGAACAACGGCATTGCAAATCTTGCTGTCGCAATCGACCTTACAGAAGAATGGAGCAAGGTCGAGGACACTGTTCTTACACAGGGCTGTGTTGTAGCGAGAAAGGAAACTGTCGATAACAATAATGCCGCTCTTGAAAAATTTCTTGCAGACTATGAGGCATCTATAAGCTATATAACCGACAAAAATAATATAGACGCGGCTGCCGATGCTATTGCCGCAAGCGGAATTATCCCCAAAGCGCCTATAGCGAAGAAGGCACTTCCTAAATGCAATATCACATTTATCGCAGGCGAGGAAATGAAGGCGGCGCTTTCAAGCTTCCTCAAGGTGCTTTACGACATGGACAAAACTGCTGTCGGAGGAAATTTACCAACCGATGACTTCTACTACATTTCTAAATAAACTTTCAAAACACACCAAGCTGTTTGTTCCGCTTTCAATAGTGATATGGGTGATGATCTGGCATATTGCTTCTGTATCGATAGAGCAATCGCTTCTTCTCCCTTCTCCTGTTGAGGTGCTGAAAAGGATGCTCTCACTTATAAGGAGCGAGAGCTTCTGGCAGACAAGCGCTATGTCGCTTTGGCGCATTCTCTTTGGCTTTATATGGGGAGTATTATTCGGAGTCATTCTTTCAGTACTTTCTCATATAATATATCCTTTACGTATATTCTTCTCTCCTCTTATAAGCGTATTACGTGCTACGCCCGTCGCTTCCTTTATAATTCTCGTGTGGAGCTTTACGGGAAGTGAGAGACTCCCTCTGTTTATTTCCGCTATTATGGTCTTACCTATCATTTATACAAATGTGTTATCGGGTCTTGACGGTGTAAGAGGTGAGCTTAAAGAGGTAGCGAAAGTGTATGACCTGTCTTTCAAAGACAAACTGAAAGTGCTGTATCTGCCCGAAACGATGCCCTATTTTACTGCCGCTCTTACGGCATCTATAGGGCTTGCCTGGAAGGCGGGTATTGCCGCAGAGGTGCTTGCTTACACCGCAAATTCCATTGGCAGAGAGCTTTACAGAGCGAAGGCTACGCTTGAGATAACCGATCTTTTTGCTTGGACTGTATGGATAATTCTCTTGAGCATCACGCTCGAATTTATAGCAAAGCAGCTTCTTAAGCTTTTTAAGAGGAGGCGTAAAAATGTCTGATATCGTTTTAAAGAATATAAGCAAATCCTACGGAAACAAAAGCATTTTGAAGGACTTCTCATTGAATATAAAGGAAAACAGCATCTGTCTTATTACAGGTGAAAGCGGGTGCGGAAAAACCACGCTTCTACGGATAATAGCAGGACTTGACACCGATTACACGGGCGAGATTGCGGGAGTTTCTCCGAGCGACTGCGCTTTCGTTTTTCAGGAATACCGACTCTTTCCTACGCTGAGTGCTATTGACAATGTTGCTCTTACAGCCAAGGGCAACAAAGAAGAAAAGAGAGCCATAGCAAAAAAAATATTGCTTGAGCTGAATTTTAACGAGGGCGACCTTTACAAGCTGCCGAGCGAGCTGTCGGGCGGAATGAAGCAAAGAGTTTCGGTCGCAAGAGCGTTAGCTTCTGACAGACCCGTTATGCTGTTTGACGAGCCGACAAAGGAGCTTGACAAAGGTCTGCGACAAGAGCTATATGAGATAATCAAGAAGCTCTCAAAGGACAAAACGGTCATTATGGTCTCGCATCTTGCTGATGACATACAGGAATTTTCAAGTGTCACAGTAGAGCTGAAAAAACAAATTTTTTAACCTTTTCAAAAGCAAAAAACATAGATCAGTCTCGCACCCGAGCTTAGCTCTGCGAGGCTGATTTTCTTAAAAAAACAACATTATGACAAGCAAATACACACATAATACAATGTGCTTTTATATATTTTTTTGATAATATGGTTTTAATAATTAAAAATACTAAAGGAGATTTTCTATGAAACACGCCTTTTTTGATATCTGTCGAGAGCCTGATCATATACTGTTTCAGTATGCCGACAGTCCTGTCCGCTTTGAAGAACCCGCAGAGCGTGAGGAACGCAAGGAGCGGCTTGGCTTTGAGCTTAATAACGGCGCTCTTGCAGTCACACTTTATCCAACCGAGCGTCCTTATTTAAGAGTGAAGCTTCGTTGGGAGGGCGACCTTTCTTCAGGTCTTCTCTGTCTCGGTGACGGATGGGAGCGTATAGGACTTTCCAAAATGGCAAACGATGAGGCTGTATGGAAGGGCATTGACCCTCGCCGACGCATGCCGTGGTATTTCCACCTCTTTGACGGCTCTGCGCTTCATTCCTTCGGTGTAAAGACCGGTGCCTCCGTCTTTGCCTGGTTTGAGTGCGATCCTCGCGGAATTTCCCTTTGGATAGATACACGCTCGGGCGGCTGCGCAGTCGAGCTTCTCGAACCGCTCGTTGCCTGTGAGATCGTCTGCCGTGAGGGGCGTGACGGTGAAATTCCATTCCGTGCCGCAGAGGAGTTCTGCCGTATGATGTGCGAAAAGCCCAATCTGCCGAAGGAGCCTGTCTTTGGCGTAAACAACTGGTATTGGGCGTATGGTGAAATCACACATGACAGTGTGCTTGACGAATGCTCTTATCTTATGGAAATGACGCAGGATGCCGTATGCCGTCCTCATATGATCATTGACGACGGATGGCAGCAAAACCGCTTTTCTCACCATTTCGGCAGCTATAACGGAGGACCTTGGGACAAGACAAATGCGGGATTTTCCGACATGGCAAAAACCGCCGATGCCATTCACGAAAAAGGGGCACGCGCGGGAATATGGATGCGTCCGCTCCTTACCTGTCTGCCTGTCCCGAAAGATGCGATAGGTATACGCAAATGCGCAAATGGCGGCACATTTCTTGACCCATCGCACCCATATGTGCTTGAGCTTATTACACAGGACGTCGCCCGTATTCGCAGTTGGGGATACGATCTTATCAAGCACGATTTCACAACTATGGATACAGTTGACTCTGTATTTTCAGTTAACGGTAATCTGCCTGCCTTTTACGATAAGCACCACCCGACAGCTTATATCATGAGACAGCTTTATGAAACTATAGAAAAAGCCGCAGGAGGCGCGACCGTTATCGGCTGTAACACATTCGGTCATCTTGTGGCGGGAATTCATGCCATTCAGCGTGTAGGAGACGATACATCAGGCAGAAACTTTGAGATCACACGCGCTGACGGAGTAGGCACGTTTGTCAGATTGCCGCAAAACAACACCTTCTTCTCACACGATCCCGACTGTGCGGCATTTACCGAGCTTGTATCACATGAGCATAACCTTGACTTTTTGGAGGCTGCCGCAATTACAGGTGTAACTACACTCGCATCGGTTACTCCTCATACACTCTCAAAGGAAAGCATGGCTCGCATACGCGAAATCTATAAGATCGCATCTATGGGCGGTCTCGGTGCTATTCCTGCCGATTGGCTCGGACACCGTGAGCCTGCAAGCTTTGTAACTTCGGACGGAAAACGCTTTGATTTCGACTGGTACAGCGATTACTACGGCTCACGTAATTTCTATACTTGGGGAAAATAACATAGTACAAATTACCGAAAACAACCTAAAAAATGCCGCTTCGGCTTAAACCGAGACGGCATTTTTTATATGAAGGTAAAAGACGTGTCATTCATTTTCTTCGTCTGTTTTTCTGCTTTCCGAATTTGAAATCCCTATATCGTTGCTTATAACTCCCGCACGTGAGATTATAGCTCTGCCGTGCTTTCCTCTTATCTTGTCGATGGTCTTTTCGAGAGATTCGAATTTCTTGCGCTTCTCCTCGCCTTCATCAAAAAAGTCTGACTGGAAGGAGGCTTCGTTCTCGTCTGTAAGGCTTGCCGCGGTGACTGTCAGCATTCTTATCGGTTTGCCTGTTTTCCACTCCGATTTGACTATTGAAAAGGCGACATCGGATATCTCACTTGAAACATTGGTAGGACAGGAAAGCTGTCTTTGACGGGATATATTACAAAGCATTGTATCTCTTATTGTAACGCACACGGTCGAGCATTTTTTGCCTTTTTTTCTCATTCTCTCGCATATCTCCTCGGAAAGAAAGGCGATGCCGAGACGGATCTCGTCATCCGAAGAAATATCCTTTTTGAATGTCATTCCGTTTCCTATGCTCTTAGGGTCATATTTATCATAAATTGAGGCTACGGGAGAAGTGTCCTCTCCTCTTGCGTAGGTAGAAAGCATTGCGCCCATTTTGCCGAATTTATAATTCAAAAACGAAAGGTCGGTAGCGGCAAGCTCTCCTATAGTTTTTATGCCTGTTTTCTTAAGCTCGTCGGCTGTCTTTTGCCCTACAAAAAGCAGATTATCCACAGGGAGCGGATAAACTATCTGCTTATAATTTTCGCGTGAGATAACGGTAATGGCATCGGGCTTTTTGTAGTCACTTCCAAGCTTTGCAAATATTTTGTTGAAGGAAACGCCGATAGAAACTGTAATTCCTATCTCGTTTTTTATCTCGTTTCTTATCCGCTCGGCTATCTCAAGGCCGTCGCCAAAAAGCCGACGGCTTGCCGTAACGTCAAGCCAGCATTCATCTATGCCAAAGGATTCTACCAAATCTGTATATCGGCGGTATATTTCATTGACTCTTTTTGAGACCTTTATATACTCGTTGTGATGCGGATGAACAACTACGAGATCCTTGCATTTCTTTTTTGCGCTCCAGACTGTTTCGGCGGTCCTTATTCCGTAAGCTTTTGCCTTTTCGTTTTTGGCAAGCACTATTCCGTGTCTGTCCTCCTCACTGCCGCATACTGCCATTGGGACTGATGAAAGAGAGGGGTCAAGCATGCACTCGACAGATGCGAAAAAGCTATTGCAATCGCAATGCAAAACAGTTCTGTCGGTCATTACCTCACCCCTCTCATTTTAATTCAATTTTTACTTTTCGGTCAGTGTGAAAACGAACTCACAGTATTCGCCTGCCGTGCTATTAAGTGAAATCTTTTCGTCCTGCGCTTCAATAACCGTCTTGGCTATATAAAGTCCGAGTCCGGAGCCTGTCTTGTCAAGACCGCGGCTTCTGTCGCTCTTATAGAATCGGTCAAACACGTGGGGAATATCTTCCTTTGCTATTCCCTCTCCCTCGTTATAAACAGAGACCTTTATTTTACCGTGATCGGCACGGAGAATGGAAATTCTGAACAAGCCGCCCTCACGTGAAAACTTTATAGCGTTATCGCAAAGGTTATAAAGTGCCTGATGTATAGCGTCCTTGTCTGCGTAAACATCCACGTTATCGTCGAAGCATTCAAACTCCACTTCAAGCTTTTTGTCCTCTATTTTTTGCTCAAACGAAATAAGTATAAGCCTTGCCATTTCGCAAATATCGAAGTTTTCAAACACGAATTTACGCTTGCCCGACTCTAACTTTGTTATATCAAGAAGCTCGTTTACCAAGCGTGACAGGCGCTTGACCTCGGACGCAATAATATTAAGATAATAGCTGTGCTTTTCTTCGGGAATGGCTCCGCTGTTGATGCCCTCGATAAAGCCCAATATCGTTGTCATAGGGGTACGAAGGTCGTGCGAGACGTTGCCGATAAAGGAATTTCGCATCTCCTCCATTTCTTCAAGAGAGTCAGCCATATTATTGAAGGCGACAGAGAGATCTGCTATTTCATCTCTGCCGACGACCGCAACTCTCTCGCTGAAGTTTCCTTTAGCGAATTTTTTGGATACCGTTGCCATATTACGCAAGGGACTTACTATTCTTTCACTCATAAAGTAAGCCGCTATCAATGCCGCCAGCGCAATCCAGAGGCAAGCTGTTATAACAGTCTCCATCATAAGACTCATAAGCGAGTTGTCGGATGTATATTCCATCCCTGCGTAAACTGCGCCGACTATCTGACCGTCGCCGTGTACTATAGGATGTCCGTAAACTATGTGACGTGTGTTTAACGCTGTATAGAGGTCGGATACAGAATAATATTCTCCGTCATCGAAGGTCTCCTCCAACACCCTTTCGGGCAGAGGCGAGGCAATGATTTTTACATCATCCGCCTCCTCGCCCCCCTTCATTTCAAGAACGACATTACCTTCCATATCGGTTATGAAAAGCTTCATTTTATCGTTTCTCAAAAAGAAAGCAGAGGTCATTTTCTCAATATTCTCTTTTTTATTCAAGAGGAAGTCGGAATATGAATTGCTGTTATTTATCTTTATACCTTCCTCGATAGTCGCTTTTGCGGCAGCGGCGGTCCATTTCACGTTCTCTGAGTTCTGACTCAATGAATAGCTGTTAACAATAGATGTTATTATAGAGATCAGCAAAACAAAAGAAAGTAAAATAATAAGACCGAAGGTAGTAAGCTGCTTTAAAAAAATACTCTTAAACATTTTTTGCCCTCCGTACTTGAAAAATTCATCATTATATGGTATATTATACAATATAAAGGTGTAGGAAGTCAATTTTCTATTTAAAATTTATGTAAATAAAAATAAAATTATCAAAAAAGAGGACATAAATATGGACAACAAAAAGACCGTTACAAGATTTGCACCCAGCCCTACGGGATATATGCACATCGGAAACTTAAGAACTGCATTGTATTCCTATCTTATTTCAAAGCACGACGGCGGAGATTTTATTCTCAGAATTGAGGACACCGACCGTGAAAGACTCGTAGAGGGTGCGACCGACGTAATTATAAATACGTTGAAGGTTACAGGAATAGGATATGATGAGGGTCCCGGTGTCGGTGGAGATCACGGACCTTACATTCAGAGCGACAGAAAAGATATTTACGCTAAATACGCTCAGATATTAGTTGATAAGGGCTATGCATACTACTGCTTCTGCTCTAAAGACCGTTTGGCTCAGCTTCATGAAAACGATGCGACAGGCGGTTATGACAGACACTGCCGCAATCTTTCAAAGGAAGAAATTGAGGCAGAGCTTGCTAAAGGAACGCCTTACGTAATCCGTCAGAAGATGCCTCTTGAGGGCAGAACAAGCTATCTTGACGTAGTTTTCGGTGAGATCGCTACAGACAACTCCGAGCTTCAGGACCAGATTCTTATGAAGGCTGACGGATACCCCACATATAACTTTGCGCACGTTGTGGACGACTATCTTATGGGTGTTACTCACGTAGTAAGAGGAAGCGAATACCTCACATCTACTCCCAAGTACGTGCTTCTTTATGATGCATTCGGCTGGGAAAGACCGACCTATGTACACCTGCCCTTGCTTATGGGAAGAAACGAGGACGGAAGCATTTCAAAGCTCTCCAAAAGACACGGCGCTGTAAGCTTCCAGGACTTAGTTGCTGACGGATATCTTCCCGAGGCTATCGTCAACTATATCGCTCTGCTCGGCTGGTGTCCCAAAAACTCCGAAAGTGAGTTCTTTACCTTAGAGGAATTGAAGAATGAATTTTCTATCGAGGGTATAAGCAAGTCGCCTTCCGTATTCGACTTTGACAAGCTTCTTTGGTTTAACGGTGAGTATATCCGCAAAATGCCGTTTGACGATTTCAAATCAGCCGTAGAGCCTTTTATAAAGTCAACACTTCCCGAATATATAAACAAAGAAAAAATGCTTGCACTTCTCCACTCACGTCTCGATAAGCT
>SVQV01000003.1 GCA_015065175.1 Oscillospiraceae bacterium
ACTGATGCATGCGGGGGATAAGAGATACGACAGGTCTAACCCTAACAGGATATTGCCTGTGGTAAAAATGTTCCCTAACCTTACCTTTGTTGCCGCTCATCTCGGAGGCTGGTCGGTCTGGCAGGATGCCGCGAAGGAATTAAAGGGACTCGATAACCTTTATGTAGACACTTGCTCCTCCTCTGCTTTTTTGGAGAAGGACGAAATGAAGAGGATAATCGACAGCTACGGAACAGACAAGGTGCTTTTCGGCACTGACTACCCTATGTGGCAGGCAGACAAAGAGATAGAATATCTCCTCTCTCTCGGCTACAGTGAAGAAGAATATGAAAATATATTTGCGAAAAACGCGATCCGCGCATATAAATTAAAGTAAGAGGATAGAAAAATGGAAGAAAAGAAGATAAATTTCGAGAGCTATTTTAAGGATTATCCTTCCACGGACGGCTATTTCGGTAAGTACGGCGGCTGTTATATTTCCGAGGAATTGAAGGCTCCTATGCAGGAGATAACCGACGCTTATTTCAACATCTGCAAGTCCCGCCGTTTTATCAGTGAGCTTCGCAGAATAAGAAAAGAGTTTCAGGGCAGACCTACTCCTATCACACATCTTGAAAGACTTTCGGGTCAGATAGGAAACGTTCAGATATACGCTAAGCGTGAGGATCTCAACCACACAGGCGCGCACAAGCTCAATCACTGTATGGGCGAGGCGCTTCTCGCTAAGTATATGGGCAAGAAGAAGATAATCGCCGAAACAGGCGCGGGACAGCACGGCGTTGCGCTTGCTACCGCTGCCGCATATTTCGGTCTTGAGTGCGACATATATATGGGCTCTGTGGATATCAAGAAGCAGGCTCCCAATGTTGCGCGTATGAAGATCTTGGGCGCTAATGTAATAGAGGTAACACACGGCTTGGCTACTCTTAAAGAGGCGGTTGACGCGGCTTTTGAGGCATACAGCAAGGAATACAAGGATTGCATTTACTGTATCGGCTCAGTACTCGGCCCGCATCCGTTCCCTATGATGGTTCGTGACTTCCAGAGCGTTGTCGGAATTGAGGCGAGAGAGCAGTTCCTTGAAATGACGGGAGAATTGCCCGATCACATCGTTGCCTGTGTAGGCGGCGGCTCCAATGCGGCAGGCTTCTTCTCGGGATTTTTGAAGGACGAGACCGTAAATATTTACGGCATTGAGCCTCTCGGCAGAGGCGAGAAGTTAGGCGACCACGCGGCGAGCCTTAAGTACGGAACAGAGGGAATCATGCACGGCTTCAACAGCATTATGCTGAAGGATGAAAACGGAGATCCCGCTCCCGTATATTCTGTCGCAAGCGGTCTTGATTATCCCTCATCGGGTCCTGAGCATGCTTTTCTCCGTGATATCGGCAGAGTAAAGTATGACGTAATAAACGATGATGAAACAATTGACGCATTCTTCCGTCTTTCACGCGCGGAGGGAATCATTCCGGCGATAGAGAGCGCGCACGCTGTTGCATACGCTATAAAGCTTGCCGAAAAGTTAGGTCACGGCTCTGTGCTTGTAAATCTTTCGGGCAGAGGCGACAAGGATATGGATTACGTAATCGAGAATTACGGTATTCCGCAGAAATAATTTCAGTAATATTTTATCGGAGGTAGATATGGAAAAGTTAAAGGTTGGCGTTATAGGCGCTACAGGTATGGTAGGACAGAGATTTCTTCTGCTCCTTGAAAATCACCCCTATTTTGAGGTCGCTGTTTTGGCGGCTTCCGCGCGCTCGGCGGGACAGAGCTATGAGAAGGCAGTAGGAGAAAGATGGAAAATGTCTGTTCCTATGCCCGAAAAGTATAAGAATATGATAGTAAAGGACGCGTCCGACATTGACAGCGTAAAGCCCTATGTCAGCTTCGTTTTCTGCGCGGTTGATATGAAGAAGCCCGACATTTTGGCGCTTGAGGAGGCCTATGCCAAGGCGGAAATTCCCGTAGTTTCCAACAACTCGGCAAACCGCTGGACCCCCGACGTTCCTATGGTTATTCCCGAAATAAACGACTCTCACTTAGAGGTCATTGAGCATCAGAGAAAGAGACTCGGAACAAAGAGAGGCTTTATTGCCGTAAAGCCTAACTGCTCTATTCAGTCCTACGTTCCCGCACTCACTCCCTTGCTCAAATACAAGCCCACACAGATAGTAGCTACTACCTATCAGGCAATTTCGGGCGCAGGCAAGACCTTTAAGGAATGGCCCGAAATGATAGACAACGTAATTCCTTACATCGGCGGCGAGGAAGAAAAGAGCGAGCAGGAGCCTCTGCGTGTATGGGGTAAGGTTGAAAACGGAGAGATAGTTAAGGCTGATGCTCCTCTTATCACTACACAGTGTATCCGTGTTCCCGTAACAAACGGTCACACAGCGGCTGTTTTCGTTAAGTTTTTAAACAAGCCCTCAAAGGAAGAAATCCTCGAAGCGTGGAAGAATTTTGCGGGCAAGCCTCAGGCTCTCGGTCTTCCCTCGGCTCCTACGCAGTTCATCACATATTTTGAAGAGGATAACCGTCCTCAAGCCGCTCTTGACAGAGACATATACGGCGGAATGGGCGTTACTGTCGGCAGACTCCGCGAGGACACACTCTTCGATTATAAGTTTGTCGGTCTTTCCCATAACACAGTAAGAGGCGCGGCAGGCGGCGCAGTGCTTATAGCAGAGCTTCTTTACCGCGAGGGATATTTCGCAGAATAATTTGAGCTATATGTATTTTTATCAAAGACTGAGGGACATGAGAGAGGACTCGGACAAAAAGCAGGAGGATATAGCTGCGGTTTTAAATATTACCCGACAGCAGTATCAGCTTTATGAAAGCGGAAGACGTGAAATGCCGATGCATCATTTTGTCACCTTGGCGAAATATTACAACGTTTCTCTCGACTATCTTGCAGGGCTTTTGGACACACCTAAAAAGCTCAGATAATTTATATCAGAAGCAGCAGGGACTGAGTCAAAAATTTTGACTTTAGTCATATACAAAAGCAACAAAAACCAAGATCAATCATTGCGATTTGACCTTGGTTTTTTGTTATGACTGCACATAGCGTTCATAATTTGTTAATGCTATGAATCAGCCCCTTTTTTCGTTACCGTTCGGTAAGTAATGAGTATTTAAAAATTCAAGCAGTCGGGCTTGAGAAGAAAATCAAAAAGACTCAGCAAGTAAATTCCATCTTCATTGTAGTGAGAGCGTGAAATATCCTTTACAATGATGATTTTTTTGAAGGAATCGTCTATTCTTACAAGTGAGTTTTGTTCCTGTTCCAACTTTTCATTTGTGGGAATGGAAAGAGCTGCTTGTATATAATAACGCTTATCGGATTGATTGCATACAAAATCCACCTCAGATTGCTTCAATACGCTTTTTTTTCCGCCCTCCGACAAATAGTATTCTACAACACCAACATCAACATTGAATCCTCGAATACGAAGTTCATTGTATACGACATTCTCCATAGCGTGAGTCTCTTCGGATTGACGGAAGTTCAATCGCGCGTTTCTGAGTCCTATATCGGTAAAATAATATTTTGACGGCGTGTTGATGTATTTACGTCCCTTGATGTTATAGCGCTTTGCTTGTTCTATTAAAAATGAATCCACAAGGTAGTCAATATAGTTTTTAACAGTATCGGGGTGCAATGATACCTGTTTCACGCTTTTGAAGGTATCGGAGAGCTTTTTGGGATTTGTCAGAGAACCTATGGCAGAAGAAAGAATGTCAAGCAATTCTTCAAGCTCATAATCTCCTCGTATACCGTTTCGTTCTCGGATATCCTTAAGATAGGTTTCTGCAAAAATGTCCTTTAAATAATTAGCTTTATCCTCATCGGTCGGAAATTGAAACAGCTTGGGTAATCCGCCGAAATTGATATATTGCCTCCAGCCTTCCTCTGCCGTTCCTTCAAATGCAGACATAAATTCGCTGAATGAAAGTGGGAAAATATGAATTTGATCTCCGCGACCTCGGAACTCGGTAATGATATCCTTTGACAAAAATTTCGCATTGCTTCCTGTGACGAAGGTATCAGCGTTTTTTATATGCAGAAAGCTGTTGAGAACATCCTCAAATTCGGGCACTAATTGAACTTCGTCCAGAAGTATATAGTACATATCTTCGTCTTTGATATAGTCGTGAACATAATCGCACAGATAGTCGGGATCGCGGTATTTTTTGTTCCTTCGGTCGTCAAGCGCAATTCTTATAATATGATCTTCCTTAATGCCGATAGACAAAAGGTGCTTATAAAACAATTCAAACAACAAATAAGACTTTCCGCATCTGCGAATTCCCGTTATGACTTTGATCATTCCGTTATGTTTATGACGTATCAGCTTATTCAGGTACAGATCGCGTTTAATCTCCAGTTCCATTTTATATCCGCCTCCAATAGATATTGTTCGGGCAAACCCGAAAAATTTTCAATAATATTATACCCAACAATTGCAAAAAAGTCAATAGGATAAGATAATTTATTTAAAATATCAACTAAACAATAAAACTGTTTACGAAAAATTTTCGTGATTTTTGAGCAAAAAGACTCTTTATGTGTTATAATTGATATAAAGGAATCATTATGTCGGGAGGTAAAAATGACTTTAAAAAAACTTGCGTGTCTTGCGGGAAGCTCGATAGGTACTGTCTCGAAGGCTTTTTCGGGGAGTAAGGAGATAAGCGAAGAAACCCGTGAGCGTATATTTGCATTAGCTAAAGAGCATGATTGCTTCGACAAATATTATAAGTCGCCGAGACAGCGCCCCTTGATAGCGCTGATGCCCCCCGAGCCTGAAAGTGAGTATTACGGCAGGGAGATAGGAATGCTTGAACGCGCTATAAGCTCACGCGGCGCAGATACGATAATAACCTTTACCCGATTTGACCGAGAATATGAAGCGCGTATGTTCCGTGAGCTTGCTTACAGAATGAAGGTCGACGGAATAGTGATATGGGGAGGCGGAGAATTGATAAGCAACCCCGATGCTCTGCCGCTCGTTCTTATCACACAAGCAAGACCGAAAAACAAGAATGCGGATACAGTGAAAATTGACTTCAACGGCGGAATTTCCGAGCTTGTCGGAACGCTCAAGGACTACGGACACAAAAAGGTCGGATACATAGGTGAGAAGCTCACCGTTTCCAAGGAGCGAGAGCTGAAAAACGCGATGCGTAAGGCGGGAATGCCTGTTTTGGATGAGTATTTCATGCTTTCAGAAAGCCGCTTTGCCGAGGCGGGCGAGGACGGTATGCGGAAGCTCATATCGCAGAATGACCTGCCCGACGTTATAGTTGCGGCATACGACCAGATAGCCTACGGAGCTATTAAGGTCGCACGTGAAAAAGGACTCAGAATTCCCGACGATATTTCCTTTGTCGGTATGGATGATATTTCTCCTACCCCCTATTTCGATATACCTTTAAGCTCGCTTTACATAGACTTTGAAGAAGCCTGTGATAAAATAGTTGACCTGATATTCAAGCGTATAGAAAACAGGCATTACCGAGAGCGTGAGGCTATAACCGTTCCCGTAAGGCTGAATGTACGTGAGTCTTTAAAGTTCGCTAAATGAGTCGATCAGGCGGGGACAGTAAGATAGATTTAAAAAAAACCTTCCGATTGTCTGTATAAATTTTCTTGACTCCCATAAACAAAGATTATATAATTACAGTGTGGCAAGATGTTTTTTTAAGATGAAACAGCAATATCGGAGAAGGGTGGGTAATTGTTATGAAAATAGGTATGATAGGAGCGGGCGCGATCTCGACGCTTCATATGAATGCGTATGCGAAAATTCCCGGTTGTGAGGTAACGGCTATTGCGGATCTGAATTTGCCGTTGGCGCAAGGTGTGGCTGACAAATACGGAATAGCTAATGTATATTCGGACTACAGAAATATTCTGGCTGACGAAAGCATAGATGCGGTAAGTATAGTTACACCGACCTTTACACACAAAAATATAGCTATGGATGCTATAAAAGCGAATAAGCATGTGCTTTGCGAAAAGCCCCCGGCATTGAATGCACATGAGACAAGAGAGATAGTCGAAGCGGCGAAAAAATATGACAAATGCTTTATGTTTGCTTTCGCGCTTCGTTTTGAAAATGAAGTAACCTACCTGAAAGACTATGTGGACTCGGGTAAAATGGGCAAGATAGTTTGCGCTCAGGGCGCCCGACTCAATACTCTGTCTCCCGCAAAGGGCTGGTTCAACAGTCGGGCAAAGGGCGGCGGAAGCTTGAGGGACGAGGGGATTCACGAGCTTGATGCGATGCTTTATCTTATGGGCTATCCCAAGCCTAAGGCGGTGCTTGCCGCAGCCGATTTTTCGAACAAGGAGCTTTTATACAGGGTAAAAAACTGCGGAAAAGGTTGGCATTCTGTTGACACTACCCATTACGAAAGAGATGTTGAGGACGTTATAAAGGGATTTGTTACGTTTGAAAACGGCGCGAGTCTGATCATTGGCGCAAGCAGTATTTTAAGGGCTACCTGTGAAAGACGGTATGTTGAGATAAACGGCGACACTGCGGGCGCAATGTGGTCTGTGGACAAAAGACAGCTTGAAATGAACGAGATAAACGGTGAAGACATGTCGGTCGTTTATACTCCCGATATAAATAAAAACAACCCCTTTGACAGTGAAATTGCGCATTTTGTAGATTGCTGTCTTGGAAAAGCCGAGAGCATCTGCCGCGTTGATGAGGCTGTAAGGCTTATGGAGATTATTGATGCAATTTACGAGTCGGCTGATAAGGGAATTCCGATAATGCTTTAAAGACGGAATCACTATTGCCGTCATCTGAGCTTTTTCTTTACCGTACAATAAAAAACAAGGTCTTTGTGTTTCTGACACACGTTAAAAGACCTTGTTTTTATATTTTTAGTTATTCCTCGCTCCAGCGACGGCAGACGGACACGTCTACTGTCAGAGGTACGGGGAGCAGGACGGCGTTTTCCATTTCGGCTTTCAACAGGTCGGCGGCAAGCTCGGCGCAGTCTTTGTGAGCTTCTATTACAAGCTCGTCGTGTACCTGCATAACGATTTTTGCGTCCAAGCCCTCGGCTTTGAGCCGTCTGTCTACGTTAAGCATAGCTATCTTCATTATGTCGGCGGCAGTTCCTTGGATGGGGCTGTTCATTGCGACACGCTTTCCGAATTCCTGCATCATTTTTTTGGATGAGGAAAGCTCGGGGATATATCTGCGCCTGCCGAAAAGCGTGGTAGTGTAGCCAAGCTCGGAGGCGGCAGCTATAGAAGAATCAAGGTAATCCTTTATTCCCGTGTACTTCTCAAAGTAGCTGTCTATATACTGCTTTGCCTGTCCGACCGAAATGTTGAGGTCGCCCGACAGGGAATAAGCGCCTATTCCGTAAACTATGCCGAAGTTTACCGCCTTTGCGCGCTTGCGGTATTCTTCTGTCACGGCATATTCGGGAATTCCGAACACAGCCGAAGCGGTTTTCGTATGAATGTCTGCGCCCTCGTTGAATGCCTCTGTCATAGTCTCATCGCCCGAAAGGCAGGCGAGCAGGCGAAGCTCTATCTGCGAATAGTCGGCATCTATTAAAACATAATCCTCGTTTTTAGTGGTAAACTGCTCTCTTATCTTTCTGCCGAGCGCAGTTTTTATCGGAATGTTCTGCAGGTTCGGTTCGCTTGAAGAAAGTCTGCCCGTGGCGGTGAGTGCCTGCTTGAAGTCGGTGTGAACACGTCCGTTTTCATCGGCTACCTTCAAAAGTCCGACGGCATAGGTGGATTTGAGCTTCTGCACCTTTCGGTAGTCTAAGATCTCGTCTATTATCGGATGAGAGAAGCGGAGCTTTTCAAGAGTTTCAACATCGGTTGAATATCCGCTTTTCGTCTTTTTCTTCAGAGGAAGCCCAAGCTCTTCGACTAATACTTGAGCTAATTGCTTAGGTGAGTTGATGTTAAATTCAAGCCCCGCAAGCTGATAAATACGCTCGGTGTCCTCATCTACGGTTTTTGTCAGCTCGTCGCAGAAGGCTTTCATTCCGTCTACATCTATCTTAAAGCCTGTCTCCTCGATTTCGGCAAGGAGAATTGCAAGAGGAAGCTCTACCTTCTCTATAAGCTCAAGCGAGCCTTCCTTTGCGGCTTTTTCTGCAAGCGAGTCGCATAAAGGAGAAAGCAGATGCGCATACGGCTCGTTTTCCGAAAGGCTTGCCGAAAGATAATATTCCGCAAGCTGATGAACGCTCCTTCCCGCATCGGCGGAGTTTATCACGTATGAATAAAGCATAATATCCTTTGGTATGCAATTAAGCTTTATGCCGTTTGCGCTTAATGTGTGATAAAGTGCCTTGCTGTCATAGCAGATTATTTCCTTCGCATTTTCAAAAAGCGAGGAAAGGGAGGAAAGCGAGTCTGAAACACAATAATTACAACCGTTTTCGGAAACATATATCTTTCCGTCACAGAGCTGGAGCGCAAAGCTCGGTATGTCCCGCGTCAGAAGCTCGCTTGATGAAATTTCGGTATAGCTTGCGCATATTTCGGCTTTTGCGCTGCAAGCATTTGCTTCTTCGGCTTCCTTCCTTGCGCATTCGGAGCATTCGGGCGAGCTTGTCTTTACTGTAGGCTCGGCGGGAGCTTCGGTCGGTGAGGATGAAGGCTCGGTAAGACCGAACTTTTTGATAAAGGCGTTGAATTCAAGCTCCTTGAATTTGCTATACAGACCGTCATTATCGACGGGCTTTATTTTTATATCCTCTAAATCGTTTATTATCGGAACATCGGTGATTATTTTCGCTAAAGTATAGCAGAGGTATGCGGAGTCCTTGCCGTTTATCAGCTTTTCTCTTACGCCCTTGGCGATAGAGGGAGAGTCGATGTTTTCATATATTTTATCGAGAGAGCCGAATTCGGTTATAAGCTTGAAGGCAGTCTTTTCACCTATTCCCGCAACTCCGGGGATATTATCCGAGGAGTCTCCCATAAGAGCTTTAGCATCTATAAGCGAGACAGGCGGTACTCCGTATTTTTCGGTAAAGGCAGCGGTGTCATAGTGTACGGTGTCCGAGTTTGTCGCAAGCAAAACGTTTATTCTGTCATCGATAAGCTGCAAAAGGTCACGGTCGCCGCTTAAAATATAGGCGAAAAGCTCAGGGTCATTCTTCGTCATTGAGGCGATAGTGCCCTGAATGTCGTCTGCCTCGTAACCGCAAAGCTCTAAGGTATGAAGTCCCATAAGGCGCAGACATTCCTTCGCGTCGTCGAACTGGGAAAGAAGCTCCTCGGGTGTCGAGTGTCTGCCCTCCTTGTAGGCGGGGTACATCTGCTTTCGGAAGGTGGGGGCGCACAGGTCGAATGCGACAGCCGCATAGTCGGGCTTTATTGCCTGAAGCTGACGGCTTATTATATTTATCATACCGTATATGGCGTTAGTATGCTTTCCGCTTCTTGTGGTCAGATCTCTTATTCCGTAGAAGGCGCGGTTTATGATACTGTTTCCGTCAACCACTAAAATCTTTTTCATATTCAAACTCATTTCTGCTCGGATTGAGCGTTGCTTTCATTTCCGTCAATATCAATGTGGAGCTGCTCGGCTTCGGGTTGGAAGGCTGCTTCCTCTTCCTTTTTTGTGTCATAGGATTTCTTGAAGAAGGAAATAAGACTCCGGGCGTTTTTCGAATTAAGCGAATATACCGAGAAAATTCTTGAGATTATATAGAGCGAGAATGCGAAGACAAGGAAGTATGATGCTATATTTCCGTAGGTGACCGACTCCGCTTTGGGCATATATATAATAAGTGGAAGGGAATCGGCAAGAGTCAGTACAAAAGCGTTGAGTCCCACAAAGGTATAAAGTCCCCACAAGACACGGTTGAGTGTGATCCTGCATTCACCCAATGAAAAGAACGTAATAAATATTGCGGATATCTGATGCAGTATTTGGACAGGGCTGTTCATATACATAGTGTTATCGAAGTAGAAGCTGAACGCGAGCGCGCAACCGAGAAGTACAGGGAAGAATGAAAGCGCCGAATAGGTCTCGCTCTTTATATTCGCATTACAGATGCGCAGTACATAATAAGGAACGGAAAGCAGAGCAAATAAAGCCGATAAGAGGGAAAAAATGAAGGCTGCGCCCACTTTCTCAGAGCCGAAGGTCTCGATCAAAACGAAAACAGAAAACAGAACAAGAACAACCGATAAGAAGGACGCGGAGAATACTGTCGGCAGGTCGGTGTACACGGTGCGCAGAGTCTTTTCTTTCATTATAAATATACACGGAGTGATGAAGAAAACAGCAGATGTGACTATCAGAGCGCCAAATGCAGTGTTAAGCGCAGAGTCGGGCGCAAAGTGTCCGAGTGCGGGGTCGTACTCCGAAAAGAGCAGATATGTGCGGATAACGGCTGCGGCTATCGCGGAGAGAATAGAAAGGATAAGCGATACCGAGTAGGAAATTCTTGTTTTTTTGAGCATAATTTTGTACCTCTGTTAGAATTTTGGGGTAAAAGCCAAATAATATTTTTAAAAGCATAAATAATATATAATATTGTAACTCTAAAATATTAATAAAATGTATACAACAGCAGAGTTTTGAGAAAAAGAGCAGAAAATAATGAGAAAAAAAGGGGTAAATATTACCCCAAAGGGGTTTGTTTGTGCAACTTGCACAAAAAATGAGCGAAAATTTCTACAAAATTCTTTTAAAATTATACCTAACTTTTTTTGCAAAAACTATTGCTATTTTAGCAAAAATAGTTTATAATGGTTGAGTATGATATGCGATGAAGCGAGAGGTTGCCGCAAAATGCGGGTAATTTTCGCGGAGTATGTCCGATTAACCGGGCGAAAGGAAATCATTTTGCTTGTGAAAACAGGCATAACTGTGCTTATTCCCGGATTGAACTGCAAGACAGGCAATCCGGTTTTTGTAAGGAAGCGTTAGAAACGCTCGGCACAGTGTGAACCTAAAAAGCCCTCGAAATTTAAAAAGGAGGCAAAAACAATGGCAGACAAACAGAAGATCAGAGTGAGACTCAAGAGCTACGATCACACCTTAGTGGACACAGCCGCTGAAAAGGTTGTTGAGATAGCTAAGAGAAACGGCAGCGCCGTTTCAGGTCCTATACCGCTCCCCACCGAGAAGGAGATCGTTACAATTCTTCGTGCGGTGCATAAGTACAAGGACAGCCGTGAGCAGTTCGAAATGCGCACACACAAGAGACTCATTGATATCATCAATCCTCAGCAGAAGACTATTGAAGCTCTTATGAGTGTTGAGCTCCCTGCTGGCGTTGATATCGAGATCAAGGCGTAAATCCCACATTATTTATTTAGTAACCACACGTGGTCATGTTGGCATTAACCGCACGAGAGTGCAGAAATCCAAAAATGTCAACCAATAACTATGGAGGAAAAAATGAAAAAAGGTATTATCGGAAGAAAGCTGGGCATGACTCAGATTTTCGATGAAATCGGCAATGTAATTCCTGTTACATTGATTGAAGCAGGCCCCTGCGCCGTAGCTCAGAAGAAGACTGTTGAAACAGACGGCTACAACGCGCTTCAGCTTGCGTTCCAGGATGACAAGGAGAAGCACCAGACAAAGGCGCAACTCGGTCATTTCAAAAAAGCGGGCATTTCCCCGAAGAGACATTTGAAGGAGTTCCGTCTCGAAGACATCAGCGCTGTAAACGTAGGTGATGTTATATCGGTCGATACCTTCGCCGCAGGCGAGAAGGTCGACATTACAGGTATAACCAAGGGCCGCGGATATACAGGTTGTGTAAAGAGATGGGGACATCACATTCTGAGAATAACTCACGGTACAGGCCCTATCCACCGTCAGCCCGGTTCTATGGGTGTTATCGACCCTGCGAGAATCTTCAAGAACAAGAAGATGCCCGGTCAGTACGGTAATGAGCAGGTTACAATCTTGAACCTGAACGTTGTTAAAATCGACGCAGAAAAGAACCTTATCGCAGTAAAGGGTGCGGTTCCCGGCGCAAAGGGCGGCATCGTATTCATTCGCGATTCGGTTAAAGCATAACGGAAGGAGGATAACACATAATGCCTAATATGAAAGTTGTTGATATGGCCGGCAAGGAAGTCGGAGAAATTACACTGTCCGAAAAAGTATTCGGCGCAGACGTAAAGGCTTCTGTCCTCCATGCCGCAGTAAGAGTGTTTTTGATGAATCAGAGACAGGGAACACAGTCCACTCTTACACGTACCGAGGTTTCCGGCGGCGGTAAAAAGCCTTGGAAGCAGAAGGGTACAGGTAGAGCAAGACAGGGTTCCACAAGAGCTCCCCAGTGGACACACGGTGGAGTTGCACTCGGTCCGAAGCCCCGCAGCTACCGCATGAGCCTCACACAGAAGACCAAGAGACTTGCACTTTTCGGTGCTATGTCGTCTAAGGTTGCCGCAGGCGAAATGATAGTTGTAGACGCAATCACTGCCACAGAATACAAGACCAAGACAATGAAGGCTATGCTTGAAGCTCTTGGCGCTGAAAAGAAGGCTTTGATCGTGCTTCCCGAGGCAGACAAGTTTGTGGTTAAGAGCTGCGATAACATTCCCGGCGTAAAGACCACCGTATACAATGCTATAAACGTATACGACATCCTGAACTGCGACAAGTTCATTGTAGCTAAGAGCGCAGTTGAGAAAATCGAGGAGGTATATGCGAAATGAAGGCTATCGAAAATATCATAATTAAGCCTATCATCACCGAGAAGAGCATGAGCGGCTTGCAGGACAAGCGCTACACATTCGAGGTAATGAAGAGCGCAACAAAGCCCGAAATTGCAGCGGCAGTTGAGGCTATGTTTGATGTTGAAGTGCTCGACGTAAATACCATCAACATGAAAAAGAAGCCGAAGAGACTCGGCGCTCATATGGGTTACACCGGTGAGTGGAAAAAAGCAATTGTAACATTAAAACCCGAATCAAAGACCATTGCGTTCTTTGACAGTATGAATTAAGTTGGGAGGATAAGAAAGAATGCCTACCATGAAGTATAAGCCGACTACACCGTCCCGCAGACATATGCAGGCTCCTTCATTCGACGAAGTAACAAAGTTTACTCCCGAGAAGAGCTTGATTGAAATCAAGAAGAAAAAAGCAGGACGCAACAGCTACGGCAAAATAACAGTTCGTCACCAGGGTGGCGGAAACAAACAGAAATACAGAATTATCGACTTCAAGCGTCAGACAGAGGGACCTGCTACCGTAATCGGTATCGAGTACGACCCTAACAGAACCGCTTACATCGCTCTCGTTCAGTACGAGAACGGCAAGAAGGCTTATGTTATCGCTCCCGCAGGTCTTAAGGACGGAGACGTCATCTACTCCGGCGCAGATGCCGATATCAAGCCCGGCAACACATTGCCGATAAGCTCCATTCCTGTAGGTACGTTTATTTACAACATCGAGCTTTATCCCGGTAAGGGTGCTCAGCTCGTACGTTCCGCAGGTACAGCCGCTCAGCTTATGGCTAAGGAAAACGGTCAGGCTCAGGTAAGACTTCCCTCGGGCGAAGTTCGTATCATCAGACTTGACTGCAAGGCTACAATAGGCCAGATCGGTAATATCGAGCATGACACAGTTAAGCTCGGTAAAGCAGGTAAGACACGCCACCTCGGCATCCGTCCTACAGTTCGCGGTTCTGTAATGAACCCCTGCGATCACCCTCACGGTGGTGGTGAAGGACGTTCGCCTATCGGTCGTCCCGGACCTGTTACTCCTTGGGGTAAACCTGCTCTCGGATATAAGACGAGAAACAAAAAGGCGAGAACAAACAAGTTCATCGTTAAGCGCAGAAACAGCAAGTAATGTCGCTTAGAAATTTGAATAGGAGGCACATGTAATGAGCAGAAGTCAGAAAAAAGCACCTTATGTTGAAGAGAAATTGTTCAACAGAGTAGTTGCTATGAATGAAAAGAATGAGAAAAAAGTGCTGAAAACCTGGTCTCGTGCATCTGTCATATTCCCCGAATTTGTCGGACATACAATTGCTGTTCATGACGGCAGAAAGCATGTTCCGGTATATGTAACCGAGGATATGGTCGGACACAAGCTTGGCGAGTTCGCACCTACCCGTACCTTCAAAGGTCACGCGGGAACAAAAACATCGAACAACGGAAACTAATAAATAACGTTAATCGCACAAAATGCGAGAGGAGGCAAAGCCTAAATGGAAGCAAAGGCACATCTTAAATACGTGAGAATTGCTCCGCGCAAGGTTAAGATCGTTCTCGACCTTATAAGAGGTAAGGATACCGATGTTGCAATGGCTATTCTTGAGAATACCCCCAAGAGCGCATCCGAGTACCTTGTAAAGCTCTTGAAGAGCGCAGTAGCAAACGCAGAACACAATTTTAACATGGATGTATCTAAACTTTATGTATCCGAGTGCTTCGTATGCCCCGGTCCTACACTCAAGAGAGTTATGCCCAGAGCGCAGGGAAGAGCATTCAGAATTCTGAAGAGAACAAGCCATGTAACCTTAGTGGTTAAAGAAAGAACAGCAAAATCTGAGAAGGAGGTAGGATAAGTCAATGGGACAGAAGGTAAATCCCCACGGTTTGCGCGTAGGCGTAATCAAGAATTGGGATTCAAGATGGTTTGAAAGCGATGAAAACTTCGGCGATACCCTCGTTTCTGACTATGAGATCAGAAAGTACTTGAAGGAAAAGCTTCAGGGCGCAGGCGTACCTAAGTTTGAGATCGAGCGTGACAGAGCGCGTGTAAGAGTATTCATTCACTGCGCGAAGCCCGGTATGGTTATCGGACGCGGCGGCGTTGAGATAGAAAAGCTCAAGACCGACCTTGAAAAGATGGTTGGACGCCCTGTTATCGTAAATGTCGTTGAGATTAAGAATCCTGACCTCAACGCACAGCTTGTAGCAGAGAGCATCGCGGCACAGCTCGAAAAGAGAACATCCTTCCGCCGCGCAATGAAGCAGGCTATCGGCAGAACAATGCGCCTTGGCGCAAAGGGTGTTAAGATCTCTTGCGGCGGCCGTCTCGGCGGTGCTGAAATCGCGAGAACTGAGCACTATCATGAAGGAACTATTCCGCTTCAGACACTCAGAGCCGACATCGAGTACGGTTTCTGGGAAGCAAACACAACCTACGGTAAGATCGGTATAAAGGTATGGATCTACAGAGGAGAGGTTCTCGCGGAGAGCAATTCCGCAAGAGCTGAGAGAAAGCCCGAGCGTCAGGAAAGACGTCCTCGCCGCGAAGGCGACCGCCGTCAGAATGGCGAGCGCAAATCTCCCCGTAGCTTTAACGGTCCCCGCCGTACAGAAAGAAAAGCAGAGGAGGGCGACAAATAATGTTAATGCCTAAGAGAGTTAAGTTCAGACGCGTTCAGCGCGGAAGACTTAAGGGTAAAGCATCTCGCGGCAACGTGCTTAGCAACGGAACATACGGACTTGTTGCGCTCGAACCCGCTTGGATCACAAGTAACCAGATAGAAGCAGCCCGTATCGCTATGACAAGATATATTCGCCGTGGCGGACAGGTTTGGATCAAGATTTTCCCCGACAAGCCTATCACAGAAAAGCCTGCCGAGACTCGAATGGGTTCCGGTAAAGGTTCTCCCGAATATTGGGTAGCGGTAGTTAAGCCGGGCAGAATTCTGTTCGAAATGGACGGAATCAGCGAGGAGATTGCAAGAGAGGCTATGCGTCTTGCTATGCACAAGCTTCCCATCAAGTGCAAGTTCATCTCCAACGCAGAACAGATTACGGAGGAGGAATAAGCCGTGAAGGTTAAGGAATTCAGAGAATTATCCACAGAGCAGCTTGAAACAAAGCTGACAGAACTTAAGCGTGAGCTTTTCAATCTTCGTTTCCAGCATGCGATAAATCAGCTTGAAAATCCTCACAAAATCACAGACGTGAAGCGTGACATTGCTCGTGTAATGACAGTGCTTCATGAGAAGAACGCTTGAGGAGGTAATAAACAATGACCGAAACACGTAACTTGAGAAAAGTAAGAGTAGGTAAGGTTGTCAGCACAAGAATGGATAAGACCATTGTTGTTGCTGTAGAAGACAACGTTCGTCATGCAAAATACGGTAAGATAATTAAGCGTACCGCAAAAATTCATGCACACGATGAAGAAAACCAGTGCGCAGTAGGCGATAAGGTTTCCGTAATGGAGACAAGACCGCTTTCCAAGACAAAGAGATGGCGCTTGGTTAACATTATCGAAAAGGCAAAATAATAGTTTCACAGAAAGAACAGTAGGTAGGTCAAACGCTTACCGAATAAGGAGGAAACGATAAGTGATTCAGCAACAGACATTAATGAAGGTCGCTGACAACACGGGCGCAAAGGAACTTATGTGTATCAGAGTTCTCGGTGGCTCGGGACGCCGTTATGCTAATATCGGCGACGTTGTGGTTGCGGCAGTTAAAAAGGCTGCCCCCGGCGGCGTAGTAAAAAAAGGTGAAGTTGTTAAGGCTGTTATCGTCAGAAGCGTAAAGGGCGTTCGCCGTGCGGACGGTTCTTACCTCAAGTTTGACGAGAATGCGGCAGTTGTTATCAAGGACGACAACACACCCAGAGGAACACGTATTTTTGGCCCTGTGGCAAGAGAGCTTCGTGATAAGGACTTTACAAAGATCCTTTCACTCGCTCCCGAAGTACTTTAATCGGAGGTAAACGAAAATGGAAAAGCTTAATATTAAAAAAGATGACATTGTCGTTGTACTTTCCGGTGACGACAAGGGCAAACGCGGCAAGGTTCTTGCTGTATCTCCCGAGGAGGGAAAGGTTATTGTCGAGGGCGTTAACCTCGTCAAGAAGAATGTTAAGGCTCGTAAGCAGGGTGAGGTAAGCAGCCAGATCGACACAGAGAGCGCAATGTACGCTTGTAAGGTTGAGCTTGTTTGCCCCAAGTGCGACAAGCCCACTCGTTCCAAGGTTGGCTATGAAGCCGGCAAGGACGGTAAGAATGTTAAGGTTCGTCTCTGCACAAAGTGCGGAGCGAAGATATAAGCGGAGGTAACTGAATATGTCAAGATTCGCAGAACTTTATAAAAACGAAGTTGCTCCCGCTCTTATGAAGAAGTATGCATACAAGAGCCCCATGCAGATCCCGAAGTTCGACAAGATAGTAATCAACGTCGGCGCAGGCGATGCTAAGGACAATGCGAAGGTAATCGATTCCATAATTGATGAAATTTCTCTTATCGCAGGTCAGAAGGCAGTTCCGACATACGCAAAGAAGTCGGTAGCAAACTTCAAGCTTAGAGCAGGAATGAAGATTGGTGCAAAGGTTACGCTTCGTGGCGAGCGTATGTATGAATTTATGGACAGATTCTTCAGCTTTGCGCTCCCCAGAGTTCGTGACTTTAAGGGTATCAACCCCAACGCGTTCGACGGTAGAGGTAACTACTCCATCGGTTTGAAGGAGCAGCTCATATTCCCCGAAATCGAGTACGACAAGGTTGAGAAGGTTCGTGGTATGGATATCGTATTCGTAACCACAGCTAAAACTGATGAAGAAGCAAAAGAGTTGCTCACATTGATGGGCGCACCCTTTGCTAAATAAGGAGGAAGGAAAGAATGGCTAAGAAGTCAATGGTTTTGAAGCAGCAGGCAGAGCCTAAGTTCTCTACCCGTGCATATAACAGATGCAAGATTTGCGGCAGACCTCACGCCTACCTCCGCAAATACGGAATTTGCCGTATCTGCTTCCGTGAGCTTGCTTATAAGGGCGAGATCCCGGGCGTAAAGAAGGCAAGCTGGTAATCATCTTCTAATCTATCGGAAGGAAAGCAAATTGCTTTTACCACCGATCAGCCGCCACATAAAAGTGGCAGCAAGAAAATTAACTTGCATATAGGAGGATAAAATAATGCAAATGTCAGACGTAATTGCCGACATGCTCACACGTATCAGAAACGCTAACGACGCGAAGCATGATACTGTTGATGTTCCGGCATCCAATTTAAAGAAATCAATCGCCGAAATTCTTCTCAACGAGGGTTACATCAAGGGTTACCAGATAGTAGAAGACGGCAAACAGGGAATCATCAGAATAGCTCTGAAGTATCTCCCCGGTAAGCAAAAGGTTATTCACGGTTTGCGCAGAGTTTCCAAACCCGGTCTCCGCATTTATTCCAACTGCGAAGAGCTTCCGAAGGTTATGAACGGCTTGGGCGTTGTAATCGTGTCTACCTCTAAAGGTATAATGACAGACAAAGCAGCCAGAAAAGAAAACGTTGGCGGCGAGATTCTCGCATTTGTTTGGTAATTGCGGAGGTAAATGATATGTCAAGAATAGGAAGAGCACCTATCACAGTACCCGCAGGAGTTACCGTAACAATCGGTGCGGGAAATGTTGTTACAGTTAAGGGCCCCAAGGGAACTCTTACAAACACCTTTAACACCAATATGACTATTGAGCAGAAGGACGGCGTTATCACAGTAGCGCGCCCCAACGATGAGAAGGAGTCCCGCGCTATTCACGGTCTTACCCGTACTCTTATCAACAACATGGTCGTAGGTGTTACAGAAGGCTACGCTAAGCAGCTTGAGATCGTCGGTGTTGGTTACAGAGCAGAAATGCAGGGCACTAAGATCAATATGAACTTGGGTTATTCTCATCCCGTTGTTATTGAACCCGTAGACGGAATCAAGTTTGCGGTTTCTACAAACCAGTCCGGTAACAGCGTAATCGATATCACAGGTATCGACAAGCAGGTTGTAGGTCAGGTTGCGGCTGAAATAAGATCCAAGAGACCTCCCGAACCCTACAAGGGCAAGGGTGTTAAGTACACCGGTGAAAGAATCCGCCGTAAGGCCGGAAAGACCGGTAAATAATGAAAGGAGTGGACAAAAATGGTTAAGAGAACCGATAGCAATAAGCAGCGTCTTAAGAGACACATCAGAGTCAGAGCTAAGGTTTCGGGTACTGCGGAAAGACCTCGTCTCGCTGTTTATCGTTCAAACGCGAATATCAGCGCACAGATTATTGACGATGTTGCAGGCGTGACCCTCGTTTCTGCATCCACCCTTGAAGCATCCTTTGAGGGAATAGGCTCCAACAAAGAGGCTGCCAAGAAGGTTGGCATCACTTTGGCAAAGAGAGCACTTGAAAAAGGCATTACCGCAGTTGTATTTGACCGCGGCGGCTATATCTATCACGGACGTGTATCGGAATTGGCTGAAGGCGCTCGCGAGGGCGGACTTTCATTCTAAGTTCCGGTTTGTACACAGTTTCAAAAATAATTTTTGAAAACATTATTAAGGAGAAAAAACATGGCAAAAATGATTGAAGCAGCTGAGCTTGAGCTTCAGGAAAAGCTCGTTGCATTAAACCGTGTTTCCAAAACCGTTAAGGGTGGTCGTATCGCACGTTTCGCTGCTATTATGGTAGTAGGTGACGGAAACGGTCATGTAGGCTACGGTTTAGGAAAGGCAGCCGAGGTTCCGGACGCGATCCGCAAGGGAATCGAGGATGCTAAGAAAAATATGATAGAAGTATCGTTGAACGGTTCTACAATTCCTCACGAGATCACAGGAATCTACGGCGCAGGTAAGGTTCTTCTGAAGCCTGCCGCACCCGGTACAGGTATTATCGCAGGTGGCGCGGTTCGTTCTATTCTCGAGCTTGCAGGCGTTAAGAACATTCGTGCAAAGTGCTTGCGCTCCAACAACCCCATAAACGTTGTTAAGGCAACATTTGAGGGCTTGAAGGCGCTCCGCACTGCAGAGCAGGTTGCTGCTTTGCGCGGAATCAGCGTTGAAGATTTGAAGGGCTGAGGAGGATTTGAAGATGGAAAAGGTTAAAATTACACTTGTAAAGAGCCTCATCGGAGCAATCCCGAATCAGAAGGCAACCGCCGCTACTCTCGGTTTCAGAAAGATCGGCGATTCTATCATTCTTAACAAGGATAAGTCGGTTGAGGGTAAGATCACCGTAATCAAGCATCTTGTTAAGGTTGAAACCATATAAGCGAATTATAAAATAAGGAGGATTACCTATGAAGCTCCATGAACTTTCACCTGCTGAGGGTTCTGCAAAGGCGAATTACCGCAAAGGCAGAGGCCCCGCTTCCGGTAACGGAAAAACCGCAGGAAAAGGTCACAAGGGACAGAATGCTCGTTCAGGCGGCGGCGTAAAGCCCGGATTTGAAGGAGGACAGCTTCCTTTGTACAGAAGAAATCCTAAAAGAGGATTTTTCAACAAGTTTGGCAAGCAGTATGCTATTGTCAATGTTGAGTGTTTGAATAAATTTGAAGACGGCGCAGTAGTTGATGCAGCGGCACTTCTCGAGATGGGCGTTGTAAGCTGTGCTTGCGACGGAATCAAGGTTCTCGGTAATGGCGAGCTTACTAAAAAACTCACTGTAAAAGCAAAAGTCTTTTCGGAAACAGCGAAGGGAAAGATAGAGGCATTGGGTGGAAAGACTGAGGTGGTATAAATGCTTCAGACTTTGAGAAATGCTTGGAAACTTCCCGACGTAAGAAGAAAGCTTATTTATGTAATAGTTATTCTTCTTTTGTACCGTATAGGAACAGTAATTCCTGTACCGTATATCAATGCGACAAACTTCGACGCAACCTTCGGTGACACCATATTCGCATATATGGATACCCTTTCGGGCGGTTCGCTTAGTAGCGCTACCTTGTTTGCACTCGGTATTTCGCCTTACATTACGGCGTCTATCGTTATGCAGCTTTTAGCTGTTGCTATTCCCGCTCTTGAAAGACTCTCTAAAGAGGGCGAAGAGGGCAAGAAGAAAATCAATAACATTACAAGATACGTTACAGTCGCTCTTGCGATAATAACCGCTATCGGTTATTATATGCTCCTTGCTAATAACGGAATGCTTATCAAGGGCGCAGCTAAGGGTGAAAGCAGCTATTGGTTCCTGTATGCTGTTGTTATTGTAGTTGCATTCTGCGCCGGTGCCGCACTCGTAATGTGGCTCGGCGAGAAGATTAACGAGAACGGTATTGGTAACGGTATCTCTTTGATACTCTTTGCTAATATTATTCAGAGTCTTCCTTCTGTATTCATCAGATTGTATGAGACAGCGGTTGCCGGCTTCGGTCAGAGCGCAGGTCTCGGAATTCTCGGATTAGTGCTTGCACTTCTCGTTATATGCGCGCTCCTCGCTATGACTGTTTTCGACGTGTTCGTAACAGGCAGTGAGCGCAGAATTCCCGTACAGTATGCAAAGAGAGTTGTCGGTCGTAAGATGTACGGCGGACAGAACTCCAATCTCCCCATTCAGCTTAATATGTCGGGCGTTATGCCTGTCATCTTTGCTTCCTCTATCATTTCGTTGCCCGCAACTATTATGACTCTTTGCGGTGTAACTGCTAAAAGCAAAGGCTTCTGGGGCGGCTTCTACAGATTTATGTCCCCCACAGGTTGGTTCTATCCTGTAATACTTGTGGTGCTCATTATCGCATTTGCATATTTCTATATCACAATATCCTTCAATCCCGTTGAGGTTTCTAACAACCTTAAGAAGAACGGCGGTATGATACCCGGTATCAGACAGGGCAGACCGACAGCGGAATATATTGCGAAGATACTTTCTAAGATCACGCTCCTCGGAGCACTCTTCCTCAGCATCATCGCAGTGCTTCCCACTATCGCAAATCCCCTTGTTCTCACACCTATCCTTACTGCTATCTGGGGCGAAGGAAACACAGCTCTTGTTCAGACGCTCGCTTCGAGCCTTACCTTCGGCGGTACGTCAATTCTTATCGTTATAGGTGTTGCCCTTGAAACAGCGCGTGAGCTTGAAGCACAGCTTACTATGCGTAATTACAAAGGCTTCTTGTCTTAATTGCGTAGAGGAGAAAACAATATGAAGATAATATTTCTTGGAGCTCCCGGCGCAGGTAAAGGAACGCAGGCGGAGATCGTATCCGAGAGATTGGGTGTTCCTACTATCTCGACCGGTGCGATAATCCGCGCGGCGGTAAAGTCCGGTACCGAAATGGGTACGAAGGCAAAGAAATTTATCGATGCGGGACAGCTCGTGCCCGATGATGTCGTAATAGGTATCATAAGCGAGCGCTTGTCCTGTGAGGATTGCCGTAACGGATATATCCTTGACGGCTTTCCCCGCACTGTTCCGCAGGCGGAAGCCCTTGATAAAATGGGTGTTACTCTCGATGCTGTCGTTAGCTTAGAGGTTTCTGACGAAACTATCGTAAAGAGAATGAGCGGACGTCGTGTATGTGATAAATGCGGCGCATCTTATCACGTAGACCACAATCCTTCCGAGGACGGTGTTAATTGTGACAAATGTCACACTCCGCTTTCTCTCAGACGTGACGACGCTCCCGAAGTTGTGAAAAATCGCCTCGAGGTATATCACAGTACCACTGAGCCGCTTAAGAGCTATTATGCCGAAAAGGGTATATTAAAGCTCGTATCAGGTCAGGAAAAAATAGAGGACACAACAGCTCTTACTTTATCTGTACTCGGAGTTAATTAATGATAAGATTAAAAAATTCAGAACAGATAGAGCTTATGAAAATAGCCGGTAGGATAACAGGCGAGGCGCTCTTAGTCGCTGAAGAGGCTGTTCGCGAGGGCATCTCCACGTGGGAGCTTGACCGAATTATAAGAGCCTATATCGAAAAATGCGGTGCCAAGCCTACATTCCTCGGTTACGGCGGATTCCCCGGAAGCGCCTGCATAAGCGTAAATGAAGAGGTAATACACGGTATTCCTTCTAAGAAGAAAATACTTCGTGAAGGCGATATCGTAAAGGTGGATGTCGGAGCCTGTTACCGAGGATATAACGGTGACAGCGCACGAACCTTCCCTGTAGGAAAAATAAGCGATGAAGCCACAAGGCTCATAGAGGTTACAAAGCAAAGCTTCTTTGAAGCGGTCAAGCATGCTCTGGTCGGAAATCGCATAGGCGATATAGGCTCAGCAGTTCAGGACTGCGCGGAGGCTGCGGGATATTCCGTAGTGCGCAAGTATGTCGGACACGGCGTAGGCGCAGAGCTTCACGAGGACCCCGAGGTTCCCAATTTCGGAACTAAGGGACGGGGAGTTCGTATCTATTCGGGCATGACCTTGGCAATAGAGCCTATGGTAAATCAGGGAACTGCCGATGTCAATGTTCTTGACAATGGCTGGACAGTTGTAACGGCTGACGGTAAGTTGTCTGCTCACTATGAGCATTCTATAGCTGTTACGGATAACGGTCCCTTATTGCTTACCGATGTAAAGTAAATAAAGCACAAAGGTTTATTATCTAACAGAGAACAGGAGTGATTATTCTGCCGAAGGACGATTTGATTGAATTTGAGGATGGCGAGGTAATCGAAGCATTGCCTAACGCGACCTTCAAAGTAAAGCTTCCTAACGGTCACATCGTGACTGCACACATTTCAGGAAAGCTTCGTATGAACTATATTAAAATTCTTCCCGGTGATACGGTAACGGTCGAGGTTTCGGTATACGACCTCACTAAAGGACGTATCACATGGAGAAAAAAGTAAAATAAAATTCTGAAAGGAACGGTATACAACAATGAAAGTTAAGCCTTCCGTCAAGAAGATTTGCGAAAAGTGCAAAATCATCAAGAGAAAAGGCCACGTGATGGTAATCTGCGAAAATCCCAAGCACAAGCAGAAGCAGGGCTGAGGATAAGCAGAAATAAACAATTTGCCGAAAGGCATCAAAACAAAACAAAAAGGAGTGTAATATCTAATGGCTCGTATAGCTGGTGTTGATATTCCAAACAACAAGCGCGTTGAAATAGCATTGACATACATCTATGGAATCGGCTTGAAAAGCTCTCGTGATATCCTTGCGAAGACAGGCATTAACCCTGACACACGCGCAAAGGACTTGACCGAGCAGGAAGTCGCAAAGCTCCGTGACGAAATCGAATCCTCCTACCACGTAGAAGGTGACCTTCGCCGTGAGATTGCGTTCAATATTAAGAGATTGGTTGAAATTAACTGCTATCGCGGTATAAGACACAGAAAAGGTCTTCCCGTAAGAGGACAGAGAACAAAGACCAACGCAAGAACAAGAAAAGGTCCCGCAAAGACCATAGCAAATAAGAAGAAATAAGGAGATAGGACAGATGGCAAACGCACCTAAGAAGGTAATTAAAAAGCGTCGTGAGCGCAAGAACATCGAAAAAGGCTCTGCACATATTCGTTCTACTTTCAATAACACTATCGTAACCATCACCGATACCGTAGGAAACACAGTTTCTTGGGCATCTGCAGGTGAGCTTGGTTTCAAGGGTTCCAGAAAGTCTACTCCTTTCGCAGCTCAGTCTGCTGCTGAGCAGGCTGCAAGACTTGCAATCGAGCACGGTATGAAAACCGTAGAAGTTTATGTCAGAGGTCCCGGAGCAGGTAGAGAGTCCGCTATCCGCGCTCTCCAGACAGCCGGACTTGACATCACCATGATTAAGGACGTAACACCTATTCCTCACAATGGATGCCGTCCGCCCAAACGCCGTCGCGTTTAATCAATAGGGAGGTAAAGAAAGAATGGCAAGATATACAGGACCAAGCTGCAAGCTCTGCCGCAGAGAAGGAACAAAGCTCTTTCTTAAGGGAGAACGTTGCACATCAGGTAAGTGCGCTATAGAGCGCAGAAGCACAGCTCCCGGTCAGCACGGTGCAGCTCGTAAAAAGGTTGAAGAATACGGAAGACAGCTTCGTGAAAAGCAGAAGGCAAGACGCTACTATGGCGTACTCGAGAATCAGTTCGCGAGATATTACGACATGGCAGAAGTTAAAGAGGGTATGACAGGTGAGAACCTCCTTACCTTGCTTGAGAGACGTCTTGACAACGTTGTTTACAGAATGGGTATGGCAGAAAGCCGCAAGGAAGCCCGTCAGCTCGTACTTCACGCTCACTTCACATTGAACGGTAACAAGGTTAATATTCCCTCTATCCTCGTTAAGCCCGGTGATGTTATCGCTGTTAAGGAAAGCAGCCGCGATTCCGCGAAGATCAAGGGACTTGCTGAAGGCGTTGAAGGAAAGATTAAGCCGAAGTGGCTTGATGTTGATGCTGCAAATCTCAGCGCAAAGGTAGTTAGCCTTCCTGCGAGAGACGATATTGACTTTGACTTTGAAGAGCAGCTTATCGTCGAACTTTATTCCAAGTAATAGTCGCCTCCGATATATTGTGTTTTATATCCGAACGGCTATTACGGCTTAAGTTCTTATATAGCACAATTTATCAATTTAACCCGCCTTATCCGTATGGATAAGTACCAAAAAAATTGAATTTAGGAGGATTGAAACAGATGTTTGAGAAGCCGAATATTACAGCTACCGTATTGAGTGAAGACGGCAGTGAGGGCGAGTTCGTTGTAGAACCTCTTGAAAGAGGCTATGGCATCACACTCGGTAACTCTTTGCGCAGAATTTTGCTCAGTTCACTTCCGGGTTACGCCGCTACAAGCATTAAAATTGACGGCGTAAAGCACGAGATCTCTACAGTTGAGGGCGTAACAGAAGACGTTCCCGAAATTGTTTTGAATGTAAAGGGAATTATCGCTAAGCTTCATGTTGACACACCCAAGAGCGTTATTATAGACGTAACAGGTCCTCATGATGTAAAGGCGGGAGATATCGTTCCCGATGCTGACATTGAGATTTTGAACCCCGATCATCATATCGCTACCTTGGCTGAAGGCTCAAGATTCTTTATGGAGCTTACCTTCGACTGCGGAAGAGGATATGTATCTCAGGATAAGAATAAGCAGAATTTTGTTTCCGCTCTCGGTGCAAATGTTAGCGCGCCTATTGGTACTATTTTCACAGACTCTATATTCACACCTGTTTACAAGGTTGAATACAAGGTAGAGAATACACGTGTCGGCAACATTACCGACTACGATAAGCTCACAATAAGAGTTCTGACAAACGGTACGATATCCGCGCAGGAAGCAATCTCACATGGCGCCAAGATTCTCAACGAGCATCTCAACCTCTTTGTTAATATGTCTGATGACGCTAAGAACGCTGTCATTATGATAGAACGCAAGGAAGCGCAGAAGGGAAAAGTTCTTGAGATGACCATTGAGGAACTTGACTTGTCTGTTCGTAGCTTTAACTGCTTGAAGAGAGCAGGAATAGACAATGTTGAGGATTTGATCAATCATACCGAAGAGGATATGATTAAGGTTAGAAACCTTGGAAGAAAATCGCTTGAAGAAGTAATTCAGAAGCTTCACTTCTTGGGACTTGAGCTTAAGAAAGTCGAAGAATGATTTAAGTAAAATAGGAGGTAAAGGAAATGCCCGGAACCAGAAAGCTCGGCAGAACAAGCGCTCACAGAAAATCAATGTTGAGAGGCATGGTTACTTATTTGTTCGAAAACGGACAGATCGAGACAACTCTCACAAGAGCAAAAGAGCTTCGTGCTGTAGCAGAAGATATGATTACCCTCGCAAAGAAGAACACACTTTCTTCTTACCGTGAGGCTCTTGGATATATCACTAAGGAAGATGTAGCTAAAAAGCTCTTCGACCAGATCGCTCCTTCTTATGAGAAGAGAGCAGGTGGTTACACCCAGATCTATAAGTTAGGTCCCCGTCGCGGTGACGCAGCTGAAATGGCACTCATTAAGCTCGTAAGCGCAGACGAAAAAGAGGAGACCGAAGCAAAATAATTTATGAAATGAAAATTTCATAGGAAAAACCGCTCTATTCAGGTAGAGCGGTTTTTTGTGTGTGGAGTGAAAAATATAGGTTCTATAAAAGCTCGTTTTGCAATTTGTATACCCTCCCGTGCGGAAAGCAAAACAACGGTGTCTCCGGCTGCAATCTCATAGTATTCTCTTAGATGAATAGGAAGAAGTATTCTTCCAAGCTCATCAATTTTTTGTATAATTTTGAATGTCATTAAATATTCTCCTTTTTCGTTGTTGGCATATAGACCTATATTTGCTCTGCAAGCTAATTATAGCATGTATATATATGAAAATTTTGTCGAAGTATGTTGCAGAAATTTATATTCATTCGATAAAAAACAATAAAAAAAGAAGATACCAAAAAGGTATCTTTAAATATATAAAACTGTTTATAGGGCTTTGATATATGCATCCAAGATAGCAACGGCACCTGCGCGTTGCTTTGGTGTTAATGTGTCTAATTTAGCGGATATTTCATTGTTGAAATGAGGTACTGCGGAAATTTCATCCTTTAATAAAGAGTCTGCTGACACGCCGAGCGCTTCGACAATCTGAATGAAGACCGTTAAGCTCGGGAGCTTTTGTCCTCTCTCTATTTCTCCGATGTAATAGAAGCCGACATTGGCAAGCTCTGCCAACTGCTCTTGCGTGAGTTTCTTTTTCAAACGAGCTTCTCTTATTCTCGTTCCTAATGTAGATTGATTCATTATACATCCTCCAAGCTGATAGCCAATAATTTGTACCAATGTTCTACACCAATATTATAGGGGATTTGTATAAAAATATGAATTGGCTATATAGCAAACATTTGACCGAATAGCCAATATAGAAACGCAAAAAATTGGATTTTATACAATGTGTGGGGAATCTATATAAGAGAAAACAGTAAATTTTTGTTTGAAATTTTACATCGCATTTTCGTCGAGAGCCTTTCTACGTTCAAGGATGACATAAAAAGAAAGGTACGAGGATAAAAATGGTGGAGGAGAGGTTGCCGTAAACTTTTATATGAAAAAATATATTGAAATAAGAAAAGTAATGTGTTATAATTATCGCAGAAAGTCTTGCAAGCAAGCCTTTGGGGCTTCGCCCCTATGCGTGCGTTCGCACGCCTGCGAAATTGAAACAGTTCGCAAAAATGTCCTTGCAAGCAAACATTTTTGCTCGTGTTATAATGGACGCAGAAAGTCTTGTAAGCAAGCCTTTGGGGCTTCGCCCCTATGCGTGCGTTCGCACGCCTGCGAAATTGAAGCAGTTCGCAAAAATGTCCTTGCAAGCAAACATTTTTGCTCGTGTTATAATGGACGCAGAAAGTCTTGTAAGCAAGCCTTTGGGGGCTTCGCCCCTATGCGTGCGTTCCGCACGCCTACGAAATTGAAACAGTTCGCAAAAATGTCCTTGCGAGCAAACATTTTTACTTGTATTATAATTAAAAGGAGACAACGTTATGGAGATCTTGAAAAAAATTGAGGAGCGCAAGGAAGAGCTTTTTGAAATTCTTTGCGAGCTTATAAGAATTGATTCTCAGAGCTTTGGAAATACGGGAGAGAGTCGGGAGATTGCCGACTTTATCGCCAAGCAATTTGAGGATATGGGATATGAGGCGGATGTGTATTCACCTCTGTCTATCGAGGGTATGAAAGAGCATCCCGATTATTGGGGACTGCACGAGCTTGAAAACAGATTTAACGTATCTGCCGTTATTCCGGGCAAGGATCACACAAGACGGCTCATGCTTGCCGCGCACAGTGACACTGTGGCTATTGGTGACAGGAGAAACTGGACTGTAGATCCGTTCGGCGGCATAATAAAGGACGGCAAGATTTGGGGCAGGGGCGCTTGCGATGACAAATACGGAATTGCGACGGCGCTGTTTCTGTTCAGGCTTTTCAAGGACGAGGGAATAGAATTTCCTTGCGACATTGTATTTACCGCATACTGCAATGAAGAATACGGCGGAAGCCATGGAGCACTTGCGGCATGCCTTAAATATCCCTGCGATGACATAATAAATATGGACTGTAAAAACTTCGAAATATGGATATGCGCTGTCGGCGGTGAAGAAATGAGAGCGCATATATCGGCGCAGGACTCGGTCGATGACTGCGGAGTTATGCTTGACGGACTTGCCGTTCTGAAGGATGAATTTGCGTCCTTCAGGGAAAAGCGCTATGCAGAGCTGAAAGCGCATCCCGAGTATGCCGATACGGTAATTCCCGACACGTCGGTAAGATTTATGGAGATGAAGGCGGGAAATGCTGGCGCGGATCTTGGCAAAGCGTCGGTTGAAGTATGTTACTATGCGGCGGCAAGCAGAGAAAAAATCGAAGAAGAATTCACCGATATGGCGAAGCGCATAGACGATCGCCTTCAGCCTATGGGATTAAAGTTTGACCGTTATGAAAAGGAAACGAGATTTTTCCATTTCGGTAAATCAGAAAAAGAAAACCCCGTTGTTGAAAAGCTGATAGCATCAGCAAAAGAAGCAAGCGGCAGAGTTCTCACACCTTGCGGCTCGTGTCAGTCCGACCTGTCTATCTTCTTGAAATACGGTAGCCCGAGAGCGATATCCTTCGGTATAGGCAGAGATTTCGGCGCATACGGCGGCGCTCATCAGGCGGATGAGCATATCGACTGCGACAGATTGCTTGAATTCGCAAAAATTATGGGTAAGTTCCTCTCAGAATGACAGACGGTTTGTATGCAAAGCAGGCGGTGCGTATTGTCTCGCCCTACGGTGACGGAAACGGCGACGGAAACGGCGGGAGTAAACACCCGCCCTGCGACCGTGGATATATCGGGGGAAGCATCCACAAGGGGTATAACCCCTCGCCCGACGATCTTGGATATAGTTTGCGCGTATAAATCTTTAACGGCGAGAGAATGTAAAAAGATAGGATTTGAAGGAAAGCTTTTTCAGACTTCTTTTTATGAGCATATTATACGAAACCGAAATGATTACGTTGAGGTTGTAAAATACATTTACGAAAATCCTATTCGGTGGTACTATGATGAATTATATTCAGATGAATAAGCGGTGTTCGCTTTTTATTTGTGTATTTATAAAAACAAAAAATTAACTTATAAGGGAAAAGGAAGCAGTTATGAGAATTTTATTTCAGGGAGACTCTATTACAGATGCGAGTCGTGCGAGAGACAATGATGACAATGTAGGTGTTGGTTATCCGTTGCTTGTAAAGGCAAGCCTCGGCTTTGAAGAACCGGGCAAATATGAGTTTTTTAACAAAGGCATAAGCGGAAACAGAGTTACAGACGTTTATGCGCGTATTAAAAACGACATCATAAACCTCAAGCCCGATGTTATGAGCATACTCATAGGTGTCAATGATGTATGGCACGAGTTTTTGCCCTCGCCCAACGGTGTTGATGCCGATAAATATTATAAGATATACGATATGCTTATCGAGGAAGTAAAGGCGGCGCTTCCCGATGTCAAGATAATGATATTGGAGCCGTTCGTGCTTAAGGGAACGGCTACGGCAGATAAAGAACCATTCTTCCCCGAGGTGTATAAGCGTGCGGAGATGGCAAAGAAGATTGCCGAAAAATACAGTCTTCCTTACATTCCTTTGCAGGCAGGCTTTGACGAGCTGACAAAAAAGGCAGAGGAAAGCTATTGGCTCAGAGACGGTGTTCACCCGACAGCTATGGGTCATGAATATATCAAGAACGAGTGGCTTAAAGCATTTAAGAAATTGACGAAGTAATACATAAGAAACAGGAGATATTTGAATATGAAGCTATACACGCTTGGAACAAGTCATGGAAGGACAGAGGTAGGGAGAGCCTGCTCTGCGCATCTTTTGGAGGTAAATGGGGCATATTACCTTTTTGACTGCGGCGGAGACGTTGAATGTAAGATAACTAACCTTGAAATCCCTTTTGACGACATCCGCGCCGTCTTTATAACTCATATGCACGAGGATCACGTCGGTACACTGTCATCGGTGGTGAAAAGATTTTGCCACTACAACAAGACCGACAGCCGTCTTGCCGTTCATATGCCCGAGCAAGAGGGAATAGACGTATTCAAAAAATGGTTTGAAGCTATGCATATGCGCCTTTCGGACAAGGTCGAATATAAGCTGGTAGAAGAAGGGGATATCTATTCCGATGAAAATATCACTGTCAGCGCCATTCCTACCCTTCATATGCAGAACGGAGAATTTCCGAGCTACGCCTATGCGGTGAGTACAGAGGACAAGAAATTTCTTTATACAGGCGACCTGAACGGATCCTTCTCTGATTATCCGCAAACAGCCTTTGAACAGGACTTCGACGCTATACTCTGCGAATTGGTGCATTTCAATGTTGAGAAAAATCTTGACACTATAATAAAGAGCAGAACCAAAAGAATAATTTTTACGCACACAAGACCCGCAAAGATTTTGGAAATACAGGCAAATGCCGATAAATTTCCGTTTGATATGGATATAGCCGAGGATGGCAAGGTTTATGAGATATAAGCCGATAAGAAATATTGACAAAAGCTTTGAATGAAAGGATTTTTTTATGAATAAAATAAGATGGGGAATCGTTGGAGCGGGAAATATCGCAAAAAAGTTTGCCGTAGCGGTCAAAAACGTAGACTGTGCCGAGCTTGTGGCGATAGGGTCGCGCACGAAGGAAAAGGGTGAGGCATTTGCCGAAGCTTACGGAATAGAAAATGTCTTTGACTCATATGAGGCTATGGCAAGCTCCGACAAGGTAGATGCGGTCTATATAGCAACACCGCACCCTATGCACGTCTCCTGCGCACTGCTCTTTCTTGAAGCCAAAAAGCACGTGCTGTGCGAGAAGCCTCTCTGTGTGAATGCCGCACAGGCAATAAAGCTCAAAGAAAGCGCAAACAGAAACGGAGTGTTTCTTATGGAGGCAATGTGGACGAGATTTTTGCCTGCCATTAAGGAAATACAAGGGCTTATAGCTGAGGGCGCAATAGGCGAGGTGTCGGGCATAAAAGCAGACTTCTGCTATGCAAGCACTTATGACGAGGACAGGAAAATATACAGAAACGATATGGCGGGCGGCTCGCTTCTGGACGTCGGAGTTTACGGTCTGCATTTTTCTTCTATATTTTTGGGGGAGGAGCCCGAAGAAATTTCTTCTATGGCTAAGATAGGACACGGTGTAGACCTGCACACAAATGTTCTCTTGAAATATAAGAACGGCGCTATTTCATATATATCCTCGGCAGTAGACCTCTATAAGCCGAGCGATGCGTATATTTACGGCACGAAGGGCTACATATACGTTCCCACGTTTTACGGCGCAAAGGATTTTTATCTCTGCAAGGGCAGCGAAAAGCTTCACATAGAAAAGCCGTCTATAGGCGTAGGCTTTGAAGAGGAAATATACGAGGTCTGCCATTGTATCGCGGCAGGAAAGACCGAAAGCGATGTTCTTCCCTTGGATAAGACTGTAAAAATTTTGTCACAAATGGACTTGATAAGAAAGCAGATTGGCTTGGAATACCCCTTTGATTTTGAATAAAAGGCAAATGTAATTTGTCTTTGCGGAGGTGAGAAGGCTTGGAGATATCAAAAGAGAACGTTAAAAATAAGTGGACAATGAATAAAACAGAATACCGCGGGGTCAGCAGATTTCATTGGCACCCGCGCACCGAGGTGTGCTGTATTGCGGAGGGAAAAAGCGACTTTTACGTAAACGGAAAGCTTTACAACGCAAAAAAAGGCGATGTCCTTATTTTTAACAGCGGAGATATCCACAAATTTATTTTAGATGAGCAGGGTGCTATCATATATGTTTGTCTTTTTGAGCCTGCGCTTATATATAAGAACCTCGAAAGTATTCCTTTTATAAAGACTCATATAACAGGCGAGGAAATGAAACAGAAGGGAATATTTGACGAAATACTTTCTCTTTTTGAGGATATATTGCAGGAAAGAATAAAAGGCGGCAAGTATTTTGATGTAATTGCGCAGACACAGATAGTTAAGCTTTACAGTCTGCTTGCAAGACATTTTGAGGACGAAAGCAAGACCGAAAAAAATGATATAAACAAGTTTGAGGCATTTCAGAAAATATTGGATTATATATCCGAAAACTATGCGAGCGATATTTCTCTCTCTGATCTTGCAGGTGTAATAAATTACAGTGTGAGCAATGTTTCCGCCATGTTTTCTCGCTTTATAGACACTAATTTTAAAAAGTATCTGGACAACGTAAGAGTCAATAAAGCAATAGAGCTGTTAGGAAACGACAGTCTGACCGTCATAGATGTTGCAATGAAGTGCGGCTTTAATAATGTGCGCACCTTTAACAGTGTTTTTAAGTCGGTTACGGGAATGACTCCCTCCGAGATGAAAAACAAAATTTAAACCTTCTTGTTCCCAATAAAAATTTTCTTGAATTTCTTTATTAAAAGTGATAGAGTATATTATATTTAAGAAAACTGATTGGAGAAAATTATGGTTAAGGTTTGTATTGTTGGCGCAGGTAGGATTTCGGAATTACATGCGGCGGCATATAAAAACAATAAGTCGGCAGAGCTTTGCGCTGTATGTGACATAAACGAAGAAAGAGCGAATGCGTTCGCCGATAAATTCGGAATAAAGAACATATACACCTCCTTCGAAGAAATGCTTGAAAAGGAGAAAGACCTTGACGCTCTTGACGTTTGTGTGTGGAACAAGGAGCATGCATCAAAGTCGGTTGCGGCATTGGAGCGTGGGCTTAACGTCTTGTGCGAAAAGCCTATGGCTATAAGCCTTGCGGAAGCCGAGCGGATGACAGAAGCGGCAAAGAAAAACGGAAAGCTGCTTATGATAGCTCAAGTAAAACGCTTCAGCAACGAGTGCGCAGTCGCAAGGGATATGATAGAAAGCGGTGCGCTTGGAAGCATTTATCATTCGAGAGCCTTCTACTTACGCCGATGCGGAAATCCCGGCGGCTGGTTTGCCGACAAGAGCCTGTCGGGCGGAGGCCCCGTCATAGATATAGGCATTCATAATCTTGACCTTTGCAGATATCTTATGGGATGTCCTAAGGCTACGAGCGTATATGCGATAACACACAGAAATTCTGTTCGCCGGAGTAAAAACGATGCTTGCACTGTCGAAGATTATGCGGCTGCAATTATAAAATACGAAAACGGTGCCACCACTCTTTTTGAAACGAGCTATAACCTCAACGGCAGAAACGATCTGCGCAGCGCGGAGGTATACGGAAGCGAGGGCGGAATCATCATAGACGACAAGGTGACTCTTTATAATCAGGTCGGCGGGCATATGATGACCTCAAGCTTAGCCGATGTCAGCCTTGATAAGTTAGATGCCCAAAAGGCAAATGTTAATTTTCAAAACGAGATAAACCACTTTATAGACTGCATAGAAAACAATACACCCTGTATTTCCGACGGTGAGGACAGCCTTGAAAATATGCGTATAATAGATGCGCTTTACAGATCTGCCGAGTCGGGATGCGAGATAATACTGTAAATAAACAAGTCAAACGAAAAACTTGCTTTTTTTGATGCTTTTACGTATCTTAAAATGCAAGTTTTTCGTGTTTTTTTAGCCTTTTTTATTGCAAAATAATATTTATATGTTATAATATAAACTGTGTAGGTATAGATATTTCTTGCCTGTAAATTGTATTTTGTCGGCATATAAGGATTTGTTGAAGGAGAAACAAAATGAGATTTTACGAGGATCTTAAGCACATCAGCGAGAACAGAGAAAGAGGGAGAGCTTATTACATTCCCGAAAATGAGGGAGCGTATACTCTTTTAAACGGTGAGTGGGATTTCAAGTTTTACAAAAGAGATTTTGATGAGGGAAAGGTTGATTCCGAATGGGCAAAAATACCCGTTCCGTCCTGCTGGCAGTTATACGGATATGAAAACCCCAATTATACGAACAGCGCATACCCTTACCCCGTAGATGCGCCCTTTGTTCCCGCGGAAAATCCCATGGGTGTTTATGCGAGAGAATTCGAAGTATCGGATACAGACAGAGATACATATATAGTTTTTGAAGGCGTCAGCTCCTCGCTTGAGCTTTATATAAACGGTGCTTACGTCGGTTATTCTCAGGCGTCTCATTTGCAGTCCGAGTTTGATATAACCTCTTTCGTTAAAAAGGGTACTAACAAGGTTTTGGTAAAGGTGAGAAAATGGTGTTCGGGAAGCTATCTTGAGGACCAGGATATGTTCCGCTTCAACGGTATTTTCAGAGACGTTTACCTTCTGTCCCGTCCCAAAGGTCATATAAAGGATATAAGCATCATAACCGAGGGCAACAAAATTCTTGTGGACTTTGAGGGATGCGCCGAGATATCGCTTTTTGACGGTGAGGAAAAATTAGACTCAAAGAACGCAAAATGTAAAGCAGAGTTTACAGTAAATAGCCCTGTGCTGTGGAATGCGGAAAATCCCAAGCTCTATACTCTCATTTTCAAGTATGAGGACGAGATTATCAGACAGAAGATAGGCTTCGTTACATATTCCGTGAGCGATAAGTACGAATTTTTGGTAAACGGTGTTTCCGTAAAGATAAAGGGAATAAACCGCCACGACAGCCATCCCGAAAAGGGCTGGGTAATGAGCGACGAGGATATAAGAAAAGACCTTCTGCTTATGAAAGAGCTTAACATAAACACGATAAGGACTTCACATTATCCCCCCACACCTAAATTCCTCGATATGTGCGACGAGCTTGGTTTTTATGTAATGCTTGAGACCGACCTCGAAATGCACGGCTTTACATGCAGAGACGCGGGCTATAACGGATATGACTGTGTAGATAACGGGATATGGATATCCAATCAGGAGGAGTGGAAGGAGTCCTTTGTCGAAAGAATGCAGAGAGCATATGACCGAGACAAAAACCACACTTCTATATTCTCCTGGTCAACAGGAAATGAAAGCGGACACGGAACAAATCATCTCGCTATGGTAGAATATATGAGACAGGCAGACTCTCGCCGCCTTTTGCACTGCGAGGATGCTTCAAGAATTTCCGAGACAAATTCTTTGCCCGAGTATGCCGACCGCTCAGACCTTCATTCGAGAATGTATATAGGCACAAATAAGCTTAAGGAGTATGCGGAGAATGAGGCAATAAACAGACCCTTCTTCCTCTGTGAATATGCTCACGCTATGGGTAACGGCCCAGGAGAAATGCAGGATTATATGGATGCGTTCTACAGCCATCCTAAGCTTATCGGCGGTTGTATCTGGGAGTGGTGCGATCATACCGTTATGGTGGACGGCGTAGCCAAATACGGCGGAGACTTTGAGGGAGAGCTTACAAATGACAGCAACTTCTGCTGTGACGGTCTTGTTTTTGCCGACAGAACATTTAAAGCAGGCTCTTATAACGTAAAATACGTTTATCAGTATATGAGCGCCGAGCTTTCGGGCGACAAGATAAAAGTTAAAAACCTCTATGACTTTACAAATCTCAATGAATACACTCTTACATATCAGGTAGAGCTTGACGGAGAAATAACAGAAAGCAAGTCGGGTGTATATGACGCAGAGCCTAAAGAGAGCGTGGAAATTCCCTTCACTCTCCCGAAAAAATGCAGATTGGGCGCATTTATCACGGTAACTCTTACAGACAAATTCGGGCGCGAGGTAGCGATGAAGCAGATAGAGCTTCCTGTCGAAAAGGAAGAGCTTCTTCCCGAAAAAGCAAAAAACGGCGAAATTTTGGTAGAGGATAATTTTATCCTAATAAACGGCAAGGGCGTTTCCTATACTGTTTCGAAATATACGGGAATGATAGAAAGCATCAAAAAGGACGGCAAGGAGCAGATTTGCGCACCTGTAGAGCTTAGTGCTTGGAGAGCGCCTATCGACAACGAAAGAAAGATAAAGAAAAAGTGGGTGTGGGAAAACATCTGGGAAGGTGAAAACCTTGACCGCGCATTTATAAAGGCATATGACTACGAAATAAACGACGCTACCGTTTCGTTTAAGGGAAGCCTTGCGGGTGTTGCGAGACAGCCTATTATCAGATACACTCTTGAATATACCCTTTGTGAAAACGGAGGATTAAAGCTCTCGCTCTGCGGAGATATCAAGGAATGCGCATATTTCTTGCAGCGACTGGGCTTTGAGTTCAGAACGAGTGACAGTGCCGACAAGTTCTCCTATTACGGAATGGGCCCCTTTGAAAACTACTGCGATATGTGCGCTCACACGAGGGTCGCTTATTATAACAGCAACTCATCGGGCGAGTATGTAAACTACATAGTGCCTCAGGAGCATGGAAATCATATCAGAACAAAGGAGCTTTGCTTCAAGGACGGTCTTTCCTTTAAGGCGGAAAATGAGTTTGAGTTCAACGTGTCGAAGTATAGCGCGCGCGCTTTGACGGACGCAAGACACTGGGACGAGCTTAAAACTAACGGAATGACTAATATAAGAATAGACTATAAGAATTCGGGTGTCGGCTCCAACTCCTGCGGACCCGAGCTTTTGGAAAATCACCGTCTAAGCGAAAAGCATATCGAATTTGCATTTTATGTAAACATTTAATTGCATTTTGGAGGAATAAATATGAGATACAATTTTTTAAGATTTCCGAATTTTAAATTCAAGGCGGTAACGCTCAGTTATGATGACGGCGTTGTTTTTGACGAAAAGCTAATAGAGATAATGTCGAAAAACGGCTTGAAGGGCACCTTCAATATCAACTCCTCGCTTTTTGCGAAGGAGGAGGGCGGCAGACGCTTGACAAAAGAGCAGGCGTATAAGCTGTATACCGAGTCGGGAAATGAGGTAGCCGTTCACGGTTGCGTACACCACTCTCTGCCCGATGTGCCCGATGCGACGGCGACTGCCGATATAGTAAATGACAGAATAGCTCTTGAAGAAATGTTCGGGACTGTTGTCACAGGTATGGCTTACGCTATGGGCACCTTTAGCGACAAGGCGGTTGAGATACTCAAAAACTGCGGCATAGAATATGCGAGAACCGCTCAGTCAACCGGTACTTTTGATATTCCTACCGATTGGCTCAGACTTAAGCCCACCGCTCATCACGCAAATCCGAAGCTTATGGAGCTGGCGAAGAGCTTTATAGAAGGCGATGTGCCGAACAGATATTGGGGCAAGTCGCCTTGGCTGTTCTACCTCTGGGGACACAGCTATGAGTTCAATGACGCTGATAACTGGAATATTATCGAGGAGTTTGCCGAATACGTAGGCAACAGGGATGATATATGGTATGCGACAAACAAGGAAATATACGATTATATAAAAGCGTATGACTCTCTTATTTACAGTGTAAAGATGGACAGGGTAAAGAATCCGAGCGCACTTACGGTATACGCTGATTATTTCGGACGTGAGGTTGCTATTCCCGCGGGAGAGACCGTAAAAATAAAGTAAACGACATTTAAGGGTGATTATCAGATGGACATTTTCTTATTAGTGCTCAGCCAGATGCTTATGATGGCACTTCTCATTGCAGTCGGATTTTTACTTAGTAAAAAGAAGCTTATACCTGAAAATTCCGGCTCGGTGATCTCGAAGCTGGAGACCTTCATATTTGTGCCTGCCCTGAGCTTATACAATCAGCTTAACAACTGCACAGTTGATAATTTCAAGCAAAATTCGCGCCTGATTTTATACGGACTTCTGTTTGTGCTTATGGCGATAGCAATTGCATATCCTCTCTCCCGTCTTTTTGTCAGACGGACGAACGGAGACGGCGCGCTTGAATATCAGAGAAACATTTATAAGTATGCGCTTACCTTCGGTAACTTCGGATTTATGGGCAACTTTATAATTCTTGGGCTTTTCGGTGACGCTATGCTCTATAAATACACGATGTTTACCTTCTTTGTATCCTTCCTTTGCTATTCCTGGGGTCTTTATGTTCTTATTCCCAAGGGCGAAAGCAGTCTTTTGAAAAATCTGAAAAAAGGTCTGCTCACTCCTCCTATAATAGCGCTTCTTATAGGTATTGTCTGCGGACTTCTGAATGTCCGTCCGTATGTGCCTAATTTTGCTATGAGCGCGCTTGAAAATGCCTCCAAGTGTATGGGACCTGCCGCTATGGTGCTTGCGGGTATCGTCATCGGCGGATACGATGTGAAGGAGCTTATGCTTAACAAAAAGGTCTATCTTGTCTCATTGCTCAGACTGATAGTTATTCCGTCGGTTATGATGCTGCTTTTAAAGGCAATCGGTATGGACAAGGAAACTATGATGCTTGTACTTATCGCCTTTGCGACACCTCTCGGAATGAACACTATAGTTTACCCCGCGGCATACGGCGGAGACACGAAAACGGGCGCTTCAATGACGATGATATCACACGTTTTGTCGATTATAACCATACCCGTTATGTATTATATTTTTATAGAAATATTATAATTACAAGGAGACTTTCACTTATGTTTATTGAACAGGAGCTTGAAAAAAGAAACCTTCCCGAGCTTATGAAACTTAATTCCGGTGAAAAGGTGACAAAAGAAAACTGGGAAGAGAGACGCAAAGAATTGGTCGAGTGTCTTTCCGAAAACCTTTACGGATATACGCCTGAAGCACCGTCCGAGGTAAGAGCGACCTGTACGGGCATTGACAGATGGTATACCTTCGGTGGCAAGGCGACGGCTGAATCCTACGATATATCCTTTGATACACCTACCGGAGAATTTACATTCCCTATAAGAGTGGTTATTCCCAAGAACGCGGAAAAGCCTCCGGTTATTTTGCACCTTAACTTCAAGGCGGAATTTCCCGTGCCTGTAGAGGAGATAATCGACAACGGATTTGCATTGGTGCAGGTTCGTCATCATCTGATAACCCCGGACGATAATCATCCCGAGGACTATTTTGCGAGCTTCCATTCGGGTCTCGGTGAAAAATATATAGGCAACAGAACGAGAGAGGATACCGAGTGGGGCAAGGTCGGCATGTGGGCTTATGCGGCGTCGAGAGTTATGGACTATCTGCAGACACGTACCGATATAAACCGAGATAGAATTGCAATAGCAGGACACTCCCGCTTGGGCAAGACCGCACTTTGGTGCAGAGCGCAGGACGACAGATTTTTTGCCGCAATGTGTAATAACGGAAATTACGGCGGCGCAGGACTTATAAGAGGTCATAAGGGCGAGGATATACCCGGCTTCTTGAAACGCGGAAGCTATGACTTTTTCTGCGAAGGGTGGACGAAGTTTTCCGAAACACCTCACAGCGAGCTTCCTTTTGATATGCATTTTGCCGTAGCCGCTTGCGCTCCGGGGCTTGTTTATGTTGCGGGTGCAACGAATGATGCGGGTATGGATCCTGTATCCGAATTTCTCTCCTGCTGTGCGGCAAGCGAGGCTTATGAAGCGCTTGGCTATAAAGGCTTCGTTTGTGATGATGAATATCCCGCAGTTGAGAAGCCTATGCAGGACGGCAGGATAGGCTTTCATATCCGCGAGGGCGGTCATGCGTTTTCACGCTACGATTGGCAGAATTTTATGAATTTCTTAAAAAAGAATATGTAAGATGCTTTTGATAAAAGGAGAAAAAGGTTATGTTTATTGAGCAAGAGCTTGAAAAAAGAGGTCTTCCCGAGCTTATGAAGCTTAACTCGGGTGAAAAGGTTACAAAGGAAAATTGGGACGAAAGGCGTCGCGAGCTTATCGAATGTCTTTCGAAAAATCTTTACGGATATACACCCGAAGCACCCTCTGAGGTAAGAGCGAAATGCACGGGCATCGACAGATGGTATACCTTCGGCGGCAAGGCGACTGCGGAATCATACGATATATCATTCGATACACCGACAGGCGAATTCACCTTCCCGATAAGAGTTGTAGTGCCTAAAAATGTGGAAAAGCCACCCGTTATCCTACATCTTAACTTCAAGCCCGAGTTTCCTGTACCTGCGGAAGAAATAATCGACAACGGCTTTGCCTTGGTTCAGGTGCATCATCACACGGTAGAGTGCGACGATGTTTTTCCCGACAATTATTTCGCTAATTTCCAAGGTCTTGGCGCTAAATATATAGGGGACAGAACGAGAAAAAGCACCGAATGGGGCAAGATAGGTATGTGGGCTTTTGCCGCTTCGAGTATAATGGACTATTTGCAGACACGTACCGACATAAACCGCAAGAGAATTGCGGTAGCGGGACATTCCCGTCTCGGCAAGACTGCACTATGGTGCAGAGCGCAGGATGACAGATTTTTTGCTGTTATGTGCAATGACTCTAATTACGGCGGCGCGGGGCTTATCAGAGGTCACAAGGGAGAAGACATTCCCGCCTTTATGAGACTCGGCAGCTATGACTTTTTCTGTGAGGGCTGGAAGAATTTCCTGAATACCCCTCATAGCGAGCTTCCGTTCGATATGCATTTTCTCTTAGCCGCTTGCGCTCCCTCTTATGTTTATGTCTCGGGAGCTACCAATGACTCGGGAATGGACCCCGTCTCCGAATTTCTTTCCTGCTGTGCGGCAAGCGAGGCATATAAATTGCTTGGATATAAAGGTCTTGTCTGTGAGGACAAGATTCCCGACGTAGAGCAGCCCTTACAGGAGGGCGATATAGCCTTCCACATTCGTGAGGGTATTCATGCCTTTGTGCGTTACGACTGGATGAACTTTATGAAATTCTTTAAAAATAAAATGTAATCTATACTAAAGATTTTAAGGAGCAGAGCAATGAAAATATATGTAAATGCAAATGAAAGTTTACAAAATCTCATAAAAGAGGCTATATCCGACAGCATCGCCGAATGGGGAGAGGGCGGAATAAATATCACCCTTGACAAGTGCGACAGCGGTGTAAAGGTTTCGTCAGACGGAAAAAAAGTGACACTTTACTATTCCGACCTCACCTCGCTCCTTAAAGGAATAGGCATAATTATTTCAAAGGGCGAAGCAAAATACGAAACAGAGCAGACGCTTAAATACAGACAGCTCGGAAACATGGTAGACGTATCGAGAAATGCCGTAATGAACATTGCGACTGTAAAAAAATTCATACGCATGTCGGCGCTTATGGGCTTTAATGCCTTGAATCTCTATACAGAGGACACGTATGAGATAGAGGACGAGCCTTATTTCGGACATTTAAGAGGCAGATACACCGTAGCCGAGCTTCAGGAGCTTGACGGATATGCGGAAAAGTTCGGAATTGAGATAATTCCTTGCATACAGACTCTCGCCCACCTTGACGCTATTTTCAACTGGCCCGAATACGCGCCCTACAACGATACGGCTAATATATTGAATGTCGGCCTTGAAAAGACCTATGAGCTTATAGAAAAAATGTTCGTCACTATGAAAGCGGCGTTCAGGAGCAAGCAGATACATATAGGCATGGACGAGGCGCATTTCCTCGGACGCGGCACTTATCTCGATAAATTCGGCTATGAAAAATGCTCGGATATTATGAAAAGACACTTAGACAGAGTAATAGAGCTTTGCCGTAAATACGATTACGAAGCGCTTATGTGGTCGGATATGTTCTTCCGTGTCTGCTCGCCGAACAGAGGCTATTCCCCCGACATACAGATAACCGAGGATGTGTTCAATTCGGTACCCGAGGGCGTTAATCTCGTATATTGGGACTATTACAGAGACGATCCTAAATTCTATGATGATATGCTTACGATTCACGAGAATTTCAAGCGCAAGGTATCCTTCTACGGCGGAAGCTACACATGGAGAGGCTTTGCTCCTTGGCAGCCGACTGCGCTCAAAAATATGAGGGCGGCGTTCTCGGTGCTTGATAAGCATGAATTGGATGTGGTTTTCTGTACGCATTGGGGGGATAACGGAAACGAATGCTCCACCTTTGCGGCTCTGCCGACTATAGCGCTTTTTGCGACAGGCGGTTGGTCCGATGACTTAAGCGATGAATCAATTGCCGAGATAATGGGTATTTTTGGCGCAAGCTTCGATGATTTTATGTCGCTCCATATGTTCCACAAGCCCGATATTACTAAGGCGGAATTCGTTCTCATTCATAAATATGTTCTTTATTCCGACGTGCTTCAGGGGGCGTTTGACTCCAATATTCCCGACGGACTTAGTGAATTTTTCGGTAAGGTCAGCGCAAGAATGAAGGAAAACGCAGAGAGAAATCCCAAGTGGGCATATCTTTTCGAGTCTATGGAGAAATTAGCTCACGTGCTTGAGCTTAAGGCAGACTGCGGCAAGATGATAAAAAAGGCGTATGACGAAAACGACAGAGAAAAGCTTGAATATATAGCGAATGAGTATATTTATACCTTGATAAGCGCATTGAAGGAGTTCAGATATTATCTCCGTAAGCGTTGGCTTTCGGATAACAAGGCGTTCGGCTTTGAGGTACAGGATCTGCGCCTCGGCGGTCTTATCGGCAGGCTTGAGGATGCTTCTCTCTATATAAACGAGTATCTTTCGGGCGAGCTTGAGCATATCGAGGAGCTTGAATGTGAGAGACTGCCCTTTATAAGAGGAACGGCAGGAGGACTTACTCACGCCTGTACCGATAGAGGCTGGGGCAAGCTGGTTACATTTGGCAGACTTTAAAATAATTTTGCAGGGTGCATCGTGAAAGGAGAGTTTTCTATGAACACTGTAAAAATAAATTCGGAAAACACAAAAATGGTGGCGCACAGAGGCGTCAGCGGAATAGAGAAGGAGAACACCTGCCCCGCATTTGTTGCCGCAGGCAACAGAAGCTATTTCGGAATTGAGACAGATATACACATCACGAAGGATAAGAAGTTCGTAGTTATCCATGACAGCAGCACTAAGCGTGTTTCCTTCGAAAAATATGATATCAACGTAGAAGATGTCGAATACAGCGACCTTAAGGACATCGTTCTCCCCGACAGAGACGGAAGCTATATAAGACAGGACATAAGAATTCCTCTGCTTGCCGAGTATGTAAAGATCTGTAAGAAGTATGATAAAATATGTGTTCTTGAGCTTAAGGGCAATTTTGAGACAGAGGACTGTGAAAGACTTATAAAGGAAATAAACGAGCTTGAATATCTCGGAAATGTTATTTTCATTTCATTTAGCGAGGAAAACTGTATAAATATGAGAGCCTTGCTTCCCGAAGCCGAAATTCAGTTTTTGAAGAGCGGCGAAATAAAAGAGGAGGAGCTTGTCTCCTTCCTGCTCGAAAATTCACTCGACCTCGATATTGATCACAGAAGTCTGACGAAGGACTTTGTTGACAGACTTCATTCTCACGGCATAAAGGTCAACTGTTGGACCTGTGACAATAAAGAACGCGCGGAAGAGCTTGTCCTAATGGGCGTTGATTTTATCACATCAAATATTCTTGAATAATTAAGTATAAAAGAGGAGAAATAAATTATGAGTATTCCGGTAGCAAAGCAGTATATAAAAGATTTCGAGCAGATGGGGCTCGGAGTATTCGTTCACTTTGGAATTTATTCTTTGGTCGAGCGGGGAGAATGGCACGGCTTTTTCATCAGAAAAGATCCCGAAAAGGTTGCGGAATATAAGGCGTTGAAGGATAAGTTCAACCCCGACAGTATGGAGAATATCGTGATTGAGGCGAAAAAGTCGGGCGCAAAATATATAACCTTGACAACAAAGCACCATGACGGATTTGCGCTTTTTGACACCTGCGGAATTACCGATTTTGATGCTATGCACAGTGCGGCAAAGCGCGACCTCGTAAAAGAATTTGCCGATGCGTGCAGAAAGCATGATATCGTACCGATGTTCTATTACGCGACACATGAATTTTTCAACGATGACGAGGATAATGATTTCCCGAAATATCTCGAATATATAAGAAACAGTGTTGAAGTTCTCTGCAAGAACTACGGTAAGATAGGCGGCTTGTGGTTCGACGGTAACTGGAGCAAGACAGGAGAGGGCGACGTTTGGGAGGAAGAAAAGCTCTACGCAGTCATAAGAAAATATCAGCCCGAGGCAATGATAATAAACAATACAGGTCTTCAGAGATGCGGTGAGGTAGGAAATTTGGAGATAGATTCCGTAACCTACGAGAGAGGAAAAGCCGCCCCCTTGAACAGAGAGGGAATGAAAAAGTATGTTGCGGCAGAGGTTTGCGACAGCTCAAACGGACATTGGGGCATGGCTCACGACTTAAACCACAAATCTCCCAAGTATATTTTAGAGTGTCTTTGCAAGAGCAGAGGAGCAGGCGCAAACTATCTCTTTAACGTAGGTCCCAAGGCGAACGGACACGTTCCCACTTTCCAGGATGCACTTCTTGAGCTTATCGGTGAATGGATGAGCATCTTCGGTGAGGCGGTCTATGACGGCAGACCCTTCTGGTATAAGGACGGTGTAGACAATTTCGTTTTAAGGAGCGAGGACGGAAAGCATGCTTACTTTGTGTGCTTTAACCTGCGCCGCAGAGGAAACGTTAACGCTGTACTCGCGATAGGTACAGAGGGTGACTTTATTTATGAGGGCTTCGCTGAGCGAGTAGAGAATATTCATTGGATGGATAACGACGAGCAATTACCTTACCTTTATGAAGGAGACAAACTTACCGTTAATTTGGCAGGCTATAATAACGGCTACGATTACTGCGTAAGAATAGCAAAGGCAGATATAAAGTAAACAAAAGTTAGCAAACCAAAGGAAGAATAAATGCAATATAAGATTATAAACGGCGCCGTTTATTATGATAGCGATATGGTGCTTGAAAACGTCGATATCGAGATAAACGATAACGAAAAAATAGCGGTCGTCGGCAGAAACGGATGCGGCAAGACTACGCTTTTAAAAGCTATTATGGGTGAAGTCGAGCTTGAAGAGGGAACAGGAGAAAGCGAATTCCGTGTAACGAAAATAGGAAATCCCGAGATAAGCTATCTCCGTCAAGTTCCCTTTGAAGACGAGGACACTTCTATGATAGACGAGGTGCGAAAGGTCTTTTCACCTCTCATAGAAGCCGAAGAACGCCTTGCCGAGCTTGTTATTAAAATGGAAAAGGGGGACGAGAGCTGTATTTCGGCTTTCAGCTCCTTAAATGAAAAATATATTGCTGACGGCGGCTTGACCTATAAAAAAGAATATCTTACGATGATAAGAAAATTCGGCTTCACAGAGCAGGACGAAAAAAAGCCGCTGCGCGATTTTTCGGGAGGTCAGCGCACTAAGATAGCGTTCATAAAAATGCTTCTTTCAAAGCCCGACGTACTGCTTTTGGACGAGCCGACAAACCACCTGGATATTGAAACTATAGAGTGGCTTGAGCAGTATCTTAAGAATTATAAGTCTACACTCGTTATTGTTTCACACGACCGAATGTTTCTCGACAGAATAGTGAACAAGGTATATGAAATAGAATGGGGAGAGACGAGGTGCTACAAGGGCAATTATTCATTCTTTGAAAAGCAGAAAAAAGAGAACTATATAAAGCAATTGAAGGACCACGAGGCGCAACAGGCAGAGATAGCGAGACTTAACCGACTGATAGAGCGCTTCAGATATAAGGCGACGAAGGCTAAAATGGTACAGTCCAAAATAAAGCTGCTCGAGCATATGAAGATAATATCCGCGCCCGACCGCTTTAACACAAAGACCTACCGCTCTGATTTTCAGCCGAGCATACAAAGCTCACGTCAGGTTTTAAACGTTTCGCATCTTGTTATAGGATACGGGCAGCCGCTTGCCGAAGTCAATTTCAATCTTGAAAAGGGACAGAAAATAGGAATAATAGGCGGTAACGGAATAGGAAAATCTACGTTGTTAAAAACTCTTATGGGTAAGACCCCCGCGCTTTCGGGAAGCTACAGCTTCGGCTACAATACCGAAGTCGCTTACTTCGACCAACAGTTAGCGCAGATAAGCGGAGACGAGACTATATTCGATATTTTCGCAAGTGAATTTCCGCGCCTTAACGATACCGAGGTAAGGACTGCGCTCGGCTCGTTTCAGTTTACGGGCGAGGAGGTTTTCAGAACGGCTTCAACTCTTTCGGGCGGCGAAAAGGTGAGGCTCGCGCTCTGTAAAATACTCTATAAATGCCCGAACGTTCTCGTTCTCGATGAGCCTACGAACCATATGGATATAATAGGCAAGGAGACACTTGAGGAAATCCTCACAAATTACGAGGGAACTCTGCTCGTCGTTTCTCACGACAGATATTTTATAAAGAAGGTAGCCGACAGGCTTTTGGTTTTCTCTAACGGAAAATGCGATTATTTTGACGGAAATTATGACGAATACGAGGAAAAAAGGGCAAAGGCGGCAGAAGAAAACGCAGAAAGCGAGCAGGTAAAGGAAGCTCCCAAGGCAGAAAAGCAGAAAAACTTTTCACCCAAAAAGGAGCTTGACAAAAAGAAAAAGCGCATAGAAAAATTGGAGCTTCTTATAGAGGAATGCGCGCAAAAGCGTGAACAGCTCTGCGCTATGACCGAGCAGGAGGATGTATTTTCGGATTACGTCAAGCTTACCGAAATACAGACTCAGATAGATGAAATAAAAGAAAAGGAAGCGCTTTACGAGGAGGAGTGGACCGAGCTTTCACTCTGGATAGAGGAAGCCGAATCACCTTCGTAAGCTTTGCTGAGACAAAAAAATGATAGGAGAAAAACATGAAAAATTATTCTGTAGGCGTTGATTTTGGAACCTTGTCCGCACGCGCGGTGTTGGCAGATACCGAGACGGGAGAGGTAATTGCCGAGTCGGTTTTTGAATATCCTCACGGAGTAATGGACTCCGCGCTCCCGAGCGGAAAGAAGGTCGATAAAAATTCCGCTTATCAGCATCCGCAGGATTATATAGACGCTCTTTCCTTTACAGTGAAGGACATAATAAATAAAAGCTCTGTCGATAGCTCGCAGATATGCGGAATAGGTATAGACTTTACCTCCTGTACAGTTCTGCCCTTGGACGAAAACTGTATGCCGATGTGCTTTTTAAAGGAGTTTGAGGACGAGTGTCACGCTTATGTGAAGCTATGGAAGCATCACAGCGCGCAAAAGGAAGCTGACGAGTTTACCGAAAAGGCAATAGAAAACGGTGAAAAATGGCTCGAAAACTATGGCGGAAAGGTCTCGTCCGAGTGGCTTTTTCCTAAAATTACCGAGACTCTGCGCTCTTCTCCCGAGCTTTATAAAAGGACTGCGTATTTTGCGGAGGCGGGAGACTGGCTTTCGGGGCTTCTGTGCGGCTGCGAGGTAAGAAGCAGCTGTATGGCTGGCTATAAGGGTATGTGGAGCAAAAAGGACGGATATCCTTCAAAGGAATTTCTCGGCAAAATAGAGCCGGAGCTTTCCGATATCGTGGGCAGTAAAATATCCGAGAACATAAAGCCCACAGGCACGCTTGCGGGCAGAATAAACTCATACGGCGCCGCTCTTACGGGACTTAAGGAGGGGACAGCCGTTTCCGTTCCGATAATAGATGCGCACGCCGCACTTATCTCTGCGGGGATAGTGAGGGGCGGAGAGCTTATGATAATTATAGGCACATCGAGCTGTCACATAATTCTTGACAAAGAGGAAAAAAGCGTCAAGGGCATCTGCGGTGTGGTAAGAGACGGAATAATTCCTTCATATGCGGCTTACGAGGGCGGACAGTCCTGTGTAGGCGATACTTTTGATTGGTTTGTAAACAATTGTTTGCCTTCGAGCTATATAGAAGAAGCTAAAAAAGAGGGCAAGAGCAAATTTGAGTACATAAAAGAAAAAGCGGCAAAGCTATCCGCGGGAGAGAGCCATCTGCTTGCGCTTGACTGGTGGAACGGAAACAGAACACCGCTTGCCGATTATGACCTTACGGGCGCTATATTCGGCTTTACCTTGAAAACGAGACCCGAGGAGATTTACAGAGCCTTGATAGAGGCTACCGCATACGGCACTAAAGCCATAACAGAGCTTTACACCGAGAGCGGAGTGGCGGTCGAAAAAATCTATGCGACAGGCGGCATTTCTATGAAGGATGAGCTTCTTATGCAGATATATGCCGATGTTTTGGGCAAAGAGATATGTGTACCGCAAAGTTCGCAGGCAGGTGCGCTCGGAAGCGCTATCTATGCAGCTTGCGCGGGCGGTGCGTTTGACAGCTTCGAGGATGCGGCAGAAAAAATGGCTATAAAAAATGTGAAGCGTTATACTCCCATAAAAGAGAATACCGCAATATATGAAAAGCTGTATAAGAGCTATAAGGAGCTTACCGATTATTTCGGCAGAGGCGGCAACGGTATTTTAAAGAGTCTTTGATTTTTGTACATACAAATTTTTTCAAGGAGCTGTTTATATGGAAAAAATTATTGAAAAGATCAATGCATCTGTTGAAAAACACAGAGAGCTGATGCTTGAGGCCGAAAGATATATCTGGTCTCATCCCGAGACGGGCTACCGTGAATACGGAACTTCAAAGTATATGGAGGACAAATTCACAGAGCTTGGCTATGATTTAGCAAAAGCGGGAAATATTCCCGGCTTTTATACCGTCATTGATACAGGCAGAGAGGGGCCTGAAATTCTTGTATTAGGTGAGCTTGACTCGCTTATATGCCCGAATCACAAGGAAGCCGACAAGGAAACAGGCTATGTTCACGCTTGCGGTCACAACGTGCAGTGCGCTACCCTTCTCGGAATTGCGGCGGCTCTGAAGGAGGACGGAATGCTCGACGGTATGTGCGGAAAAATAATGCTCTGCGCTGTGCCTGCCGAGGAGCTTATTGAGATAGGCTACCGTAAAAATCTTATAAAAGAAGGAAAGATAAAATACTGCGGCGGAAAGAGTGAGTTTCTGCACAGAGGGTATTTCGATAACGTAGATATGGCGTTTATGGTACACGCCTCGGGCAGCTTTTGCGGAATGAACGGAGCTGTCGGCTGTATTGCGAAAATAGTAAACTACAAGGGGGTTTCGGCTCATGCGGGAGGCAGTCCGTGGAGCGGAAAGAATGCTATATATGCGGCGACACAGGGGCTTTCTGCGGCTAATGCCATACGTGAGACCTTCAAGGAGAGCGATATAATAAGATTTCACCCGATAATCACTCACGGCGGAGAAGCGGTAAATGCCATTCCCGAGCTTGTGACGGTAGAAGCGTTTGTGCGCGGTGTCAGCTTTGAGGCGATGACAGATGCAAACAAAAGAATAAATCAGGCGCTTATCGGCTCTGCGCTTTCATTGGGCGCAAACATTGAAATCATAGATACTCCCGGATATGCACCTCTTAAAAATGACAATAAAACTTTACATCTTATGAAGGAGGCAGCAGACCTTATTATTCCCGAGGAGCATTTTGTCATTTATGACTCTATAAGCTCGGGAAGCACCGATATGGGTGAAATGAGTTGTCTTATGCCTGTAATACATCCCTATTCGGGAGGAGTATCAGGC
>SVQV01000095.1 GCA_015065175.1 Oscillospiraceae bacterium
CTCCCGAAGGCAACGAGAGCGAGGAGCTTCTCGGAAAATCACCTATCAAAATAAGAGAGCTTGGTGTGCGCCTTTCATTTGTCCCCGAGGACAGGCTTGGAATGGGTCTTGTCGGAAATATGGACATTGTAGATAATATGATGCTCAGAAGCTATAGGAAGGGCGCATCTGTTTTCGTTGACAGAAAAGCGCCTGCCGACCTTGCAACAGAAATAATAAAAAATCTTCAGATATCCACTCCGTCGTCTCATACGGCGGTAAGAACCCTCTCGGGCGGAAACGTACAGAAGGTGCTTGTAGGCCGTGAAATTGCGTCAATCCCGACGGTTTTGATGGCGGCTTATCCCGTAAGAGGTCTTGACATCAATTCTTCTTACATGATTTACAATCTGTTGACAAAGCAAAAGCAGAACGGTGTAGCCGTAATATTTGTCGGCGAGGACCTGGACGTTTTACTTTCACTTTGCGACAGGATTCTCGTCATGAGCCAAGGCCGCGTAGCGGGAATTGTTGATGCGAGAAGTGCAACGAAGGAAGAAATAGGTCTTTTAATGGTAAAAACAGATAATTACAGTACAAAAGGAGATGAAGAATAATGAAGCAGCGCGAAAAAATTCAACACGAGCCTTTTATCCGTATTGTAAAGCGTGATTCCCTTTCACTCCAAAAGAAAGCGTTGGTATATGCCATTGCGCTTATAAGCGGACTCATTTTCAGCAGCATCTTATGTACGATCTTTTCAAAAGGAAACACACCGATTTCATATTTTGAAGCAATGTTCAAGGGGGCGTTCGCCACACCGAGAAAGATCTGGGTCTTGCTCCGTGACTGCGCTTTGTTGCTTGGCGTTTCGCTCGCGCTCGTTCCAGCGTTTAAAATGAAGTTCTGGAACCTCGGCGGAAACGGACAGGTTCTTATTGGCTGTCTTTCCACTATCGCTTGTATGTACTACCTTGGCGGAAAGCTTCCCGATGCCGTCGTTATAATTCTTATGATAATAACAAGTATTTTGTCAGGCGCTATCTGGGCAGTTATTCCCGCAATTTTCAAGGCGCTGTTTAATACTAATGAATCCCTTTTTACACTTATGATGAACTATATAGCATCAGGGCTTGTCGCAACCTTTATCAACATATGGGTAAAGGGAGGTTCGGGTGTTTTGTATCCTCTGAAGGAGGCTCACCTTCCGAAGCTTGTAAATGAGTATTTGCTCACTATTGTAGTTTTTCTTCTTCTCTGTGTTGCTATCTATATATATCTTAAATATAGTAAGCAGGGCTATGAAATTGCGGTTGTGGGTGAGAGCCAGAATACCGCTAAATACATAGGCATTGATGTAAAAAAGGTCATAATCCGCACGTTAATTCTTTCGGGTGCTATTTGCGGTCTTGTCGGTTTGTTCATCGGCGGTGCTATCAACTATACAGTTAACACCTCGTCTGCCAGCAATATGGGCTTTACGGGAATAATGACCGCTTGGCTTGCTAACTTCAATCCGCTTTTAATGCTCCTTTCCTGTCTTTTCATCACCTTTATTTCCAAAGGAATGGTACAGGTTCGTAAGGATTTCAAATTCACCAACGATGCGATTTCAAACCTTGTAGTCGGCGTTATTTACTTCTTTATAATAGCGTGCGCGTTCTTTATCAATTATCAGATAGTGTTCAACTTTAAAAACAAAAAGAGAGAGGAGACAGCAGAATGATCATTACACTTCTTGTCGGAGCCATAGCTCTTGCGACCGTATTCCTTTTTGGCTGTGTAGGTGAGATAATAACTGAAAAAGCAGGACACCTCAACCTTGGTATTCCGGGTATTATGTGTGCGGGAACGGCAGGCGGATGTCTTGGCGTTTCACTGTATATGAATTCTCTTTCCTCTGCCGCTGAAGCATCCTGGTTTCTTCTTGTTTTGTATTCCGTTTTGCTCTCTTTTATATTCGCGCTTTGTCTTGGAGCCATTTACGCATTTCTGACAGTTACCTTGAGATGCAACCAGAATATCACAGGTCTTGCAATAACCATTTTCGGTTCCGGTTTTACGCAGTTCGTTATGGACACATACGTTCTTCCCGCAAGTATAACTAACCAGCCTTTATTCGAGGCGGCAGGAAAAATGATTTCAAAAGGCTTGCCGTTCGCGGATAAGCTCGGATGGTTCGGTGAAATTTTTCTTTCACACGGCATACTCGTATATCTCGGAATAGTTATTGCCCTTGTTACCGCATTTGTTCTCAACAGAACACGCCTCGGGCTTCATCTCCGCGCTATTGGTGAAAATCCCGCAACAGCCGATGCGGCAGGTATAAATGTCATAGCTTATAAATACTGTGCTATTTTAATAGGAAGCGGCATTGCGGGCATTGGCGGTCTTTTCTACATAATGGACTATATCAAAGGAAGCTGGGAAAACGCTTATACGATTGAAGCCTTAGGCTGGCTTTCCGTCGCTCTTGTTATTTTCACGTTATGGAAACCGAATCTGAGCATTATAGGCTCTATCATTTTTGCGGCACTTTATATTGCGGCTTACGTTATGAGCGGAATTTCTTCGGTACAAAGAGAGCTTCTCAAAATGCTGCCTTATGTAATCACAGTAATAGTGCTTATCATTACAAGCATCAGGGATTCCCGTGAAAATCAGCCGCCCGCGGCTTTGGGTCTTCCCTACTTCCGTGAGGAAAGATAAATACTTTTATTATATAACATATATAGTCAAGTTTCATTACTTGATCCTCCTTTGATGTTTTTATTGTTTGGTTGGCAGACCAACTCTATTATACATCAAAGGAGGTATTTTTTCTACGCATAGCTAAAGCTTTTTGGTGCCACCAGCACTGCTGGTGGTTGAGGGGACAAAACAAAAGCCTTGCAAGGAATTTTATCTTGCAAGGCTTTATATATTCTATTTGCTTTTTCTTTAGACGCATCAGGAGAACAGGCGTCTCAAAATATCTGCGGCAAAGTCCTTGTCCACATTTCCGTAGCACTTTTTCAAGCTCTTGTTATCCTCATAGCGAGGCAAGAGCGAGGCTATTTTTTCCTCGGTAAGACTTATTTTGATATCGGGAAGATTTTTTCTGATAAGTGCCGAAAGACTCTCCGCATCAGTGCCAAGCTCCGCAAAAAGAAGCTCTGTCTCTTCCTGTGAAACCTCTAAATTGTGGCGGATAAATTCTTCAAGATAGACGGCGCAAGCGTTCCCGTGGGGAATGCCGTATTGTTCAGACAGGAAATATCCGAGTGCGTGGGGAAAGGCAGTACCTGTCACGCTGATAGCAAGCCCGCCGTAAAGAGATGCGCAGTAAATAGCCTCTCTGTCTTCAAAGGAAAGAGGCGTAAGATGACAATCTGCCGTTTTTTCAAGCATCTCTATGAGAATAGCGATTCCTCGCTTAGCAAAGAGACGGGAAATATCGTTTGAAGAACGGTTAAAATAGCTTTCGAGGCAGTGAGCGAGCGCATCGAGTGCGGTCGAGCGTGTAAAATCGGGCGGAAGTGACATTGTATATGTCGCATCGCCAAAGGCTAATACGGGATAGAGTGAGGGCGCACGGAAGCTCTTTTTTATACCGTTCGGCGTGGTGATGACAGAAACAGGCGTGACCTCGCTTCCTGTTCCAGCCGTCGTGCCTACAGCCACTATAGGCAAGGGAGCGGCATCCCATTTTGAAGAATAAAGAGCCTCGGGTGATGTGTCGGATGCTTTAGCAAGCACCGCTATAGCCTTAGCGGCATCAAGAGGCGAGCCTCCACCAATACCGACAACGAACTCCGCCCCCATCTGCTTGGCTGCAAGGGCAGCCGAAAGGCAGGATTTGTAGGACGGATTTTGCTCTATCTCATCAAAGAGAGCATATTCAATTCCTTCGCTCTTAAGGACAGAAATAAGATCGTCAAGCGCACCCGAACGGCGTGCGGCACTTTTGCCTGTCACGATGATGCAACGACTGCCCAAACGCGAAAGCAATTCACCGTTTGAAGCAAGGCAATTCTTCCCTGTGATAATTGTTGTAGGAAGGCAAAAATTCATGTTCATATAATATTATCCTCATTCTTAAAAACTCGAACAAATCACTTGACAAGCGACTTTATTTACTTTATAATAATACTATATCACAGACCAAAATAAAAATCAAGAGGTAAAAGCTATGATTAAAAATTTTGATGATTTCAAGACAGAGCTTCGTGAAAACATGCGCGGCGGAGACGGCACCGTTACCGTCACGAGCTTCGTAACTGCCGAGGAGCTTAATGACAAGGGACGCCTTTTCGGAAAGATCACCCTTAAGCCCGGATGCGGCATCGGCTTCCATGTTCACGAAAAGGATAGCGAGCTTTTCTACATATTAAAAGGAACTGCCGTATATGATGACAACGGCACAAAAACCACTGTAACCGCAGGAAATGTAACACTTACTCCCGCAGGTACAGGTCACGCTATCAAAAACGAGAGCGACGAGGATGTAGAGCTGATAGCTCTTATCGTGTACGCCTGACCCTGCAAACCTTTTAGGCAATAAATAAAAAAGGAGAATACCGTCATGTTCTTTAACTACCGCATTTATGACAAAACCGACAAAAAGCTTTATGTAACGAAAACAACCGATTGTGCAACAGAAGATCTTTCCTACAGCGACTGCATCAAAAGCATGCTTTCATCTGCCGTTTGCGTGGGCGATGGAATTTCCCGCATCGAATGGCATCTCGGTATAACCGCATCTGTACGCCGCCGCATAGGCGACGCTTATCTTAAAAGCGAGGACGGATATGCTATCACTGTCGACACAGTGACAAAGGTATATGCCTCAACCGAGCGCGGATTTATATATGCCGCCGCTACACTTTCTCAGCTCTCACGCACAGACGAGCTTTTCCGTGGCTTTATTTATGACGTGCCAATGGGTGAGGAGCGCGGATACCGTGTGTTCTTGCCATCTCACACGGGAATGCAGGAGTTCTATCGCATGGTGGACTTCATTGCTACATATAAATTCAATGCCATCATCATTGAAATAGGCGGAGCTATGGAATACCGCCGTCATCCCGAGATCAATTCGGTGTGGGCGGAGTTCTGCCGCGATGCGTTCCGCTTCTCGAGACGCACCCACGAGATCCAATTCAAAACATATCCGTGGCCGAAGAATTCAATTCATTGCGATAACGCCGAAGGAGATATTATTACACAGGATGAATGCCGTCAGATAGCGGCATATTGCCGTTCGCGCGGTCTCAGAGTGATCCCGGAATGTCCTTCTCTTTCGCATTGTGACTTCCTCTGTATTGCTCATCCCGAGCTTCGCGAGCGTGAGGGTGACGGTCATCCCGATACATACTGTCCTCGCCACCCCGACGTATATACATATGTTTTTGATATACTTGAGGAGGTCATTGACGTATTTGAGCCCGACGCTATCAACATCGGACATGACGAGACCTATTCTATAGGAATTTGTCCTCGTTGCAAGGATACACCCGCTTACGTGCTTTATGCCGAGGACACAAAAAAGATATACGAATTCCTGAAAGCGCGCGGCATCCGCACTTATATGTGGGGTGAAAAGCTACTCAAAGCCCGTTCGGGCAAGTATCCTATCGGCGGCGCGGGACACGGAAAAGGAAGCCATCACGTGCCTGCCCTCTGGCCCTGCCGTGACCTTCTGCCACGCGATATCACATATCTGCATTGGTATTGGCCCTTCAATGAGGACTATGACAATGTCTACCACGAGCGCGGAATGAGAGTGCTTTTCGGCAACATGAACGCTTTAGCGATCAAAAACTATAAAAAGCGTGTTTCTCGCGGTATTCGCGGCGGATTTGTCTCCAACTGGGGCTTCTTCTCTAACGAGTACATGCAAAGAAACCTTCAGTACCTCAATCTGCTTTCAGCAGCCTATGCCTTCTGGTGCGATGACTTCGAAGCACGCGGAAAGGAATCAATGCTCAAGCTGTGCTTTGAGGAGGGCTACCGTTACGCCGTTTCCCGTGTCACTCACCCTATCGAAATAACACACACGACCTCACATTCCATCCCGTTTGAGTGGGTATGGAACGGAATATTCATCACCGACGAGAAATACCTGCTCGGCAACTATGAGCTGACCTATAAGGACGGTTCTGTCGCATATCTGCCTGTACGCTACGGCTCACATATCGGTTGCGCTAACATAAAGAAAACCGTAGGCAACACAGAGTTCACCCAGCTCGTTTACGGAGTTTTACCTGTAAACTATAGTGGTCATTATGCTTACCGCACGGTATACGAGGATCCGCATCCCGAAAAGACGATATCTTCTGTCAAATATGTTCCCGCAGATAACTTCAAGGATATCCCGTTTGAGATGATAGGCTTCTCACGCACCGTTCAGAGCGACATTACCGCTACAGTAGTACCTTCTGCCGATACCGCTTTCGATGCTGATATCGCAGGACTTCAGGAATAAAAATCACCTCTTGACTCAACAAAAGCCCCGATGACGACGGTCATCGGGGCTTTTTTCTCTTTATAATTTAAAAGGGCTTACATGCTTTCCATCAAGCTTCGGGAAAGCTCGTAGCATTCAAGGACACCTACCGCCATTTTGGGGAAATCACGTGTTTCTATAGTGTCAAGTGCGGTGTGAAGCACTCGGAATATCTTATAGTCACGCAGCCAGAGAGTCAAGAAGCCCTCTTTCATAAACGCTTTATCGTCTCCGCCCGCATCAGCCTGGATATATTCGGGCATAGCGAAGCTCTCGGGGATCTTATCATCATTGCCGACAGCAAGCTTAGGCTCTGCAAAATAACAGCCGTAGTCGTCATAGTTCATAAAAAACTTGATGTCCTCGTTCTTATGACGCTTTACGTAATCACCGCTTCCGGGAGGAAGATCGGTATCTACCTCTAAGTACTCCTCTGCCGAAAATGCCACGAAATCAAGCGTGTACTCACCTCGGTAGTCGGCAAAAAGGCGTGCAGTCTCAAGCAGCATAGAGGTACCCGCGCAGTCATCTCCTGCGCTCATAGTGAGCGGAGCGGCATCGTAATGCGCCCCAAAAACAGCCTTCTTTGAAGTAGTACCATCTATTCTGCCTATCACGTTACAGGTAAATGTGTCGTAAGGCTCCGCATCCACTTTTAAGTGATAGGTATCATTTGCGTGCGAGGTAAGAAAAAATGCGCCCTCGGCGGCAACCGAAAGTGTAGCTATCTTTGTGATCTTTGTTGAACGTACAACCTTTGTGGAAGGTGCGGATTGACAGTGTCCCTCGGAAAGAAAGATAACGGCGGCGGCACCTCGGCGCTCAAGCTCCTCTGCAATAGCGTTGTAGACACGGGGAGATCCTGCAAGCGAATGTGAGAAGCATATTCTGCCCGAAAGGTCTACATCCTCGGGAATCTCCTCATCGAATATGAATATAGGACCTGTCGCATCACAGGAGCCTGAAAAATAGTTGGTTATAAATACGGGGACCTTGCATCCGCGTGTGGTATTCTCGAAGCTCTCGGAACGGAATTTCCATCCGCGCACAGGGTACTCCTCACGCAGAGTCTTAAGCCCTAACGAGCGAAAGACCTGCTCTATGTAATCTGCCGCCGCGCGCTCTCCTTCCGAGCCTGCATGACGTGAATTGTACGGCAGACATATCTTTTCAGTATGGCTTCGCAGAGCAGCTTCAATAGCATTATTCATAATATTACCTCCAAAAATCAGCCGTATCCTCAAGGCTTGTCTTAAGAGAATTCAAGTATTCATCTATCGTCTCTATCTCAAACTCCGCAAGGATATCGTCGGCAGTAAAGTCGGGACTCTCGGACGTGATCATACAGGCGCCAAGATCATCGCGCGCCGTCACAGTGATGCCTGCGCCGTATTTTGCCTTGGCAGCACGAAGCTTTTCTTCGTTTCCGTCACGGTGTACGACCGCATAGTCAAGGTTCACTGTTTTAACGATGACAGGCGGATTTATGCGGACATTGTCGGCAATCTCCTCACCGAGTGGAGAAATGATGGATGAAGCAAGGTAATGCCCCGGACAGCACCCGACGAAATAGGCGCGTGTTTCGTATGCGAA
>SVQV01000096.1 GCA_015065175.1 Oscillospiraceae bacterium
GATTTGAGGAAGAAGCGTCGTTTTCCGCCCCGAAGACGTATTAAATACGTCGAGAGGAAGGAAACGGCGGTAGAAAAAGTCCATAAATTCAGAAGAATTTCGCAGAAATTCAACCTTTTCTGTCTCATTTACACTTTTTGTTGTAAATATGGTCTTTTTTAATACTTTTTCGGACTTTTTCGGTCTTACCAAATGTGACAGCCCCAATGAATTGCAGGCATACGCTTGCGTGAATTGAAAGCTTTGCTTTCGTGAATTGCCTGCGGCATGAATTGTACCTTGCGGCACATTGATTGCAATTCATGGAGCGAAGCGAGAAATCATGGCGAAGCCAATTCATGATGCGAAAGTATCAATTCATTTATAGTAACAAACGTAGCAATAACCTTTAATTTTGCTTAATTTTTGTCAGAGCATCATAAAATAATTGTGAAAAACGCAAAAAAATGCACAAAAATTGCACAAAACGTGAATTTTTTCTTGACAAGCCAAAATTGCTATGCTATAATTTATTTGTTAAGGTGTATTTGTTTGTATTTTCAAATATATTATTAATATTTTCTTAGAAAGGTAGAGAATTATGAAAACAAGATTGATTTCATTCCTCTTGCTCCTCGCTCTCGTTGTGACGGCAATGCCCTTGGTTTCCTTTGCCGCAGAGAACGAAGAGACTGCTGTAATGGAGGAGGCAGACTATAACGCTCTGTACGTTCGGGACGGACTTGCTGTTGCCTTTGACGTTATGGTTCTTAACGAACATTGGGGAGAGGCGGTTGACGACAGATATACATTCCCCACAAGCCCGATGTTCAATGATAATTATGAGTATCCCGCAGGCTCGGGTATCTATTATGATTTCACGAATGAAACATATACCGATCCCGAAAGCGGAATAACATATCCTTACAATGCGGCCCGCTATGATGCCACCGCAAGAACCGATGACACGGATGGTAAGGTGAAAGGCGACGGAACAGCTAAAGAATATCATGTTATGGTCGGTATTAAAGGTAACGGTGCATACGGATATGGCGGTTTCTCTCCGAGTGCCTTTAACGGTACATCGAATACATACGCTACTCTTGCAGAAGCTAATGCGGCACTTGAGGCTCAGAAACAAGCCGCTCCCGCTAATGATTATTGGATAGTCGGCGACGATACGAGCGCGGCTTATCAGGCGGCGGTCGCCGAGTATCAGAACGATGTAAGGCGTTGGCTCGCTTATTACACCTGGGTGGGCGGCAGAACAGACGCTCTTGATGTTACGGGCTTCAGAGCAGAGCTGGGAACAGCCTTCAGAACGAGAGTCCGTGACTCCCGTATGGTTTACTCCGCTATGAAGGCGCCCGAAGCCGGCGTTGGATATCTTATCCGCCAGTTGCCCTACTGTACCGATAACGGCTTTCATTTTAACGCATCCTTCCCCGCGGGTGCAACCAGATCTGTGGAGCTGGTAACAAAGCTCGTTTCCAATCCCGCAAGCAGCTTCATGATCTTCGGCGGCTTGTATCCTGTTGTTTCAAGCAATCAGATCACGGGCATGGGTATATCAAAAGACGGTGTTATATATTTCGATCCGGTAAATGACGAAAAGGGAAACGATGTAGCCACAGTCGACGAGCCTCTTGTCATCACTTCTCCCGAAACAATTCGCGCCACGATCTATAACAGCGCAGAGGCGGATAAGGATACGGTTCTTTGGGAGCAGGGAGAGAAGGTTCTTTATTCCGCGACAGGTACATATAACGGCGGCGGCGGTTGCTCCATCGGTTGGTCCCAGACCTTCAAGAATGGCGAAATCTATGCGTTCCGTCTTTATTCCAAGGATCTTTCCGACTCCGAAAAGGCTCAGAACCATTTTGCGGATATCGCTAAGTGGTTCAAGCTCGATCTTGCGGACTTTGCGGCTAACCGCGATAAATTTACCGCAAAGGCTCTTGACGAGTTTTACGGCAGATTTGCCAAGTTCGACTTTGAGTCCTCACGCGATGATGTAGTTGCGGCTGCGGAAGACGCTTACTATGATCTTAGCCATATTGATTACCCCGAGCTTACGCTCGATTATTATAACACTCTGTATGCCGAAACCGATAAGCTCATTACAGCCTTTGATATCATGGCGCTCAATGAGCATTGGGGTATGGCAGTTAATGAAAATAAGGGCAATGTAGGATTCCCCGAGAGTCCTATGCTCGACAAAGCTTTTGCGGGAACTTATGAGGATTACAATGCCGAAAAGGTTCTTAATGAGACCACAGGTGAATACGAGTACCCCTCCAAGAGTACATGGGATTTCACAAAGAAGGCTACTATCACTATCGGCGGAAAAGAAGTTGAGATCCCCTACTACAAGGATCGCTTTGACCCTCGTGCGAGATACGATTATGTCAACGCTGACGCAGCTAAAGCTGACAAAAAAGAAGGCTGCTACGGCGCTCTGATACCCGCAGGTGATGAGCTTGAGGCTGTAAACGGCGGACATGAGTTTGAATACCACATTATGAGAGGTACATACAACGCAGGTGCCGCTAACGGCATTACCGCTTACGTAGGCGCTACCAATAACAGTTATGCTTTCGCGGACACGGAGTATTATACTCTTGAAGACGCATATAACGCGCTTCTCGGACTCGCAGTAAAAACAGAAGACGGCAGATGGGTAGACAATAACACACAAACGACCTACGAGTATTGGATCGTGGGAGACGATACAAGCGCGGCTTATCAGAGGGCACTTACTGAGTATGCATCGGACGTAAAACTTTGGCTCGCTCAGTACACCTGGAAGGGCAGCGTCACATCCAATCCCGCTTATCCGAATACAGGCTATTATATGCGCCTTTCCAATGTATTTGCCGCATATGACTTTGCGAAGGATCCTGTGGCAGGCGTAGGATATCTTACCAGCCAGTATCCCTACGTATCAAGCGCGGGTCTCTATTTCGGAGCAGGCTCCGCGATTGCAGAGGGCGGAACAAAGACCCTGGAAATGGTTACAAGAATGGTTCATGTTCCGACGAAAAACCTTGTTATTTTAGATAACAACCGTCCCACAGGAGACGGTACTCATATAATCTCAGGCGGTACGAATTTCCCCGCCGAGAACAAAGATGCCGATGTAACTGTCAGCGCGGTAGACGCGAACAACGTAGATACATTCCGCTTTGTCATATTCAATGATACCGTAATCAATAATGAAACTCAGGCGAAGGGCGACAGATTGGTTCTCGAGCAGGGTGATAATATCCTCTATTCGGCTACAGGTACCTATACCTACGGCGAAACCAATATGATAGGCTACAATAACGCCCTCACTGACGCTAATATCTACAACCTGCGTATATATAACACTGAGCTAAGCCCGGTTCAGAAAAAGCAGAACAATTTTGTTGATGTTGCGAAGTGGAACAGACTTGACATCACAGGCTTCGAGAACTTCAGCGAAAGCGACAAGGAGCGCTTCTATAACGCGTTTGCAGGATATAATGTTGATACCGAGTCCCGCTATGTTTTGCAGGATGCGTATGACGCGATAGCGAGCGAGATCGCCGCAGAGCAGTATGAGAACGTTCTCGACTTCCTCGGATATCAGGCTAAGACCTCAGGAACACCCGGCTTGCGTTCTACATATGCTATCACCAAGGACGCTATAGACCTTATCGAGACGGCTGGCAAGAAGGTAATCGTTGGCGCTATTATGGCTCTCGCGGGCGAGGACAGAGCGGCTCACGAAGCTCTTGCTGCTCCCGTAACCGACGGCGAATATGACCGCTCGAAGTACGATGCCGAAACATATAAGTACACAGAGAACGGCGTTTCTTACCAGGAAGTCTATAACAGTGACGCGAAGGAAACAGACGGCGTAGTTGCTAATACCTTGAAAGAGTCACCCACAGGTGAGCAGACCGATGAGGACTTACTGTGGTTCGCTTTCACTACTATCTACAGCGAGGCAAATCAGACAGTGGAATTCTTCACGACCGAGCTTCTTTATCGCGGCTTCGTTGTAATATTAGACAAGGACGGCAATACAGAGGAGATCATTTATGCCGATATGACCTCGGAAAATTTTGATAAAGACGACGATTCTATTTCAATTTATGAGCTGTCTTCTTACATTAACGATCCCGAAAACGAGCATGCGGATGCCGAAAACGAGCAGATAGTAAATGTAGTTACTGCTGTCGAAACCGCACCCGAAAGCTATTACGATCTGTTTGTTACAGACAAATTGATCTATCATGCTAACTTTGCTTCCGCTACGGATGATATAGTTATCGCTCCCGCCGCTCCCGATGCGGAATTGGCAGCATCAAAATACAAAGCGGCTACCAGTACCTTCGAGAAATTCTATACAGGCAGAAAAGCCGGCGTAAAAGCCCCCCTGTCGGGCGGTACCGCAACTATCTCCGAGGGCGGTTGGACATTTGTTTCGCCTTACAGATACAGTTACTGGTTCAATGATGCTGCGGAAAAATTATATCACACAAGCGGCTCCAGAGGCAAGGTGAACTTCTTCGTAACAGAAACAGACTTAACTCAGGTGCCTAAAATCGACGGCAGCGGAAATGTAATAGAAGGCGAATATGAAGCTGTAAATTACTATCTTACAAATGGGGTTCCTACTGTAAACGAAACAAATACATACGGTGGCGTAAGTGCAACAACTTATAAATTGAAGCATAAAGCTCCCGATTGGGCAACAGGCTTTTACATCACTGATGGTACATGGGGCGTTCCCGCATATTCCTCCGCGTTCGGCAACGGATATTTTGATGCAAAGAAGGGTAATGACATTAAGCCCTTCGATGACGGAGTTATGGGTATTCTTAAAAAAGCTTCCGCATATTCTGTAGAGCTTGTAGCATCTGCTGCAAAGAATCAGGGCGCAGCATTCTTTATCGGTCCCCGTCTTGAGTTTAGTCCCAATGCTGACAGCGTAGCGTTCACAGGCACGTCAGGTTATGAGATGCTCGCATCCGATTCGGGCTATCAATCTATCATTATGGGATTTAATGGTCAGAAGATAAATACTTATTCAATGACCTTTAATCTTGCCGATATAGCAAACTATAATTACACTCTCAACGCATACGGAAACGGTAAGAATTTCAGCACTCAGACTCTGAAATCCACGACGAAGACATTCTCGGTTACCGGAACAGGTCAGTATATGATGAGAGGCAACGGCTTGTACACATATGCTTTCCGCGTATACGAGAAGGTGCTTAGCGCGGACGAGGTTCTTCAGAACCACTTTGCGGATATAGCTATCATCAACAAGCTCAATGTCAAAGCATTCAGAAAGCTTACAGAAGACCAGAAGCGTGATGTTTATGAGGCTTTTGAAAATGTCGCAGCCGACTCTATGTCTAAGGATGAGCTTCAGACAATGCTTGACGAGGCAGTAATTGAGGCTAAAACTCCTGCAGCAGCAGAATAATTTAAAACCCCCGAGAGAGAACATTTCGATATGTTCTCTCTCTTTTTTGCTTCATCAAAAAGGAAGCGATTGAGTATTTGTTATAGAGTTGTAGCTCATCCGGTACGTGAAGCGAAGGGTCTCGGCAGAATGCCCGACGGTTAAATCAAGAAATATTTCTTTAAGGTTTTTTGAAGAGTTTGAGGGACTTTTTTGCAAAAAAGTCCCTCAAGAAAAAGACCGATAAATCAAAATTTGAAGCACACGTGTGGGCTGGCGGATTTGGAGCAGAATTTTTCGTTTTCGACCGAGAGGCGTACTTGTGTACGTCGGAGGGAGAAAACGGAAAAAACAAGCAAAAAATATAATTGAATGAAGAAAACCGCAGGTTTTCAACCTCAGAAAAAAACAAATTTCAAATTGCGAAATGTCTGTTCTTAAAGATAAAATATATAAAAATCCTTTTTGCTTGTGGTTATGCCCAAAGGCGTCGCCCACACCGACATTTGCATCCCTTGGGATGCTTATCCCTTTGGGAAATCAAAATTTGAAATTTACAAAAAACTCTTGACATATGCCTGTTATTGTGGTAAAATTGAATAAAATAATTTAGAAAGAGGAAACAATTATGACAAAATCAGCTAAAAAATTACTTATGCTTGTTTTGGCGCTTGTTTTGGTTGCCGCGTTCGCATGCTCCTGCGGCGGCGAAAAGACCCCTGCCGAGACAACAGACCCCACAGCGACACAGGCACCCGAAGCTACAAAGGCACCCGAAGCTACAAAGGCTCCTGAGGTGACAAATGCTCCCGAGGTGACAAAGGCGCCCGAAACAACCAAGGCTCCCGAGACAAAGGCTCCCGAGACCACAGAGGCTCCTGTAGTAGAGAAGCCCGCAAACTATGATGAATACTATCCTCTCTATGTTCAGGACGGTCTTCTTTACCACATCAATTTTGCAGAGGCTACCGACGATATCGTTATCGCTCCCGGCAATCCCGACGCGGAATTAGCGAATCTCAAATATACCGCGGCTGCCGATACCTACGATAAGTTTTTAGTAGGCGCAAAGGAAGGCATTACAGCTCCCTGGGAAGGCGGTACGGCAACTATCTCCGAGGGCGGCTGGAAGTTCCTCACTCCCTTCGTATATGATTATTGGTTTGAAGCAGACGGTAGCTTGAAAACCAGCAGACCCGGTGCTATATCTACCTTTGATCACTTCGTGACAGAAGAAGGCATAGAGGGCGCTCCCTATTATATGAACGGTGATGCATATGTAAAAGCAGAAGCGGCAAGAAAGATAGGCGAAGAGACAAAGCCTCTTTATCAGCTCGTTCACACGGCACCCGAAGGCGCTACGGGATATTATATACCCGTCGGTGTATGGGCAGCTCCCACATATTCCTCCGTATTCGGTAACGGATACTTTAATGCAATGGCGGGTAATAATATAATCATCTTCAACGGCGAAGTTAAAACGGCTCTCAGTGCCGCAAAAGCGTATTCTGTGGAGCTTGTAGCAGCTTCCCCGAGCAATCAGAAAGCAGCTTACTTTATCGGTCCTCGCTTTGAGTTTACTCCTAAGGCTGACAGTGTTGTATTTACAGGATCGTTAGGTTATGATATGCTTGCAGCCGATGCGGGCTATGAGACTATAACCATGCCCTTGAGCGGTTCCTTTATAAACACTTACGCAATGACCTTTGATCTTGCCGATATAGCAAACTATAATTACACTCTCAACGCATACGGAAACGGTACAAATTACAGCACACAGACTATTAAGTCCAAGACAAACACATTCTCTGTTACAGGAAACGGACAGTATCTGATGAGAGCAGGCAGCGGCTTGTATACATACGCTTTCCGTGTATACGAGAAGGCACTCAGCGCAGACGAGGTTCTTCAGAATCACTTCGCTGACGTTGCGACCTTCAACGCGCTCGACATCACAGAGTTCAAGACACTTGACGATGCTCAGAAGCTTTCGGTTTACAAGATGTTTGAGACCGTAGTAATTGACGACGTTGATCTTCAGAGTTTGCTCAACCAGGCAGTTGCGAATGCGAAATAATAAAAAAAGCCCGAAAGGGCTTTTTTTATTAGATAAGAGAGAAAAGTGAAGGGTATTTTATCAATTATCAATTATTAATTATTCATTCGATTTTCAACTTTTAGCTAAAAAACTATTGACTTATGTGTGTTACTGTGGTAAAATTGAATAAAATAATTTAGAAAGAGGAAACAATTATGACAAAATCAGCTAAAAAATTACTTATGCTTGTTTTGGCGCTTGTTCTGGTTGCCGCGTTCGCATGCTCCTGCGGCGGCGAAAAGACCCCTGCCGAGACAACAGACCCCACAGCAACACAGGCACCCGAAGCTACAAAGGCACCCGAAGCCACAAAAGCTCCCGAAGCTACAAAGGCACCCGAGGTGACAAAGGCGCCCGAAACAACCAAGGCACCCGAGACAAAGGCTCCCGAGACCACAGAAGCTCCTGTAGTAGAGAAGCCCGTAAACTATGAGGAATACTATCCTCTCTACGTTCAGGACGGTCTTCTTTACCA
>SVQV01000097.1 GCA_015065175.1 Oscillospiraceae bacterium
ACGCCGTCATTTATGTAGTAATCGGTAGTATACTGATTGGTATGTCTGATATAAACCTTAGTACCGTTTCTGTCGCCTTCTTTTGCGAATTCAGCAGGCTCTTCGGTTTGCATATCGGCTATTGCACCGTTACCTGACAATTTTTCGTTGAAATATCCGTCTCTGTACCAGTTTTCAAAGTACCAAGGAGTGAGAATAGTTGCAGTGCCGCCGTATACAGGGTTATCAACAACGGAATGTACGATAAAAGGGGTGTAGTTAGATGCTACTGCCTGAAATCTCTTATGTGCGCTAACATCGGTGTTAGTATAGCTCTCTCCGCCAACAAGAGGCTCTGTGCCGGGATTAGCTGTCGCAAAGTTGAGGTGAAGAAGAAGTCCGTCCTGTACATAAAGAGCGTAGTAGTCCTCCGCCTGATATTTTGCGCCCTCAAAGGGGTCCTTGTAAACTACAGGAGCTTCGGTCTCGGGAGGTGCTGTGGTTACGGGAGCCTTTGTTGCCTCGGGGGCTTTTGTTGCTCCGGGCGTTTTTGTTGCCTCGGGGGCTTTTGTTGCTTCGGGAGCCTTTGTGCCTTCCGCATTCTCTGTGCCGTCAACGGCGGGTGTTTTCTCACCGCCGCAAGCTACAAGAGCAAATGCAAGCACAAGCACCAAAAGCATAAGTAAAAATTTTGATCTTGTTTTCATAAATAATTTTCCTTTCAAAAAAATCTAATCAAATTATAGCATACATATTAAAAAAAGTAAATAACAAAATGTTTTTTTGAAAAATTTTGTCAATAATAAACAAAACATTACTTTTTTTCAAAAAAAGAGACTTTTAATTTTGTGCAAAAAAACAAGAACGGCTAAAAGCCGTTCTTGCGGTGTTTTGTTAGCGATCATTTGCCCGCAACGATGCCGTCAAGCAATGCCTGGAGGTCTGATGCATTGGAGTCGGATGTCCAACCGTCAAATGCCTTGTAAACATTAAGCTTGGCTGCGTCATCGAGCTTAAGGAAGCCTTCAATATCGAGCTTGTTCACGATAGCCACATCAGCGAAGTGGTTCTGCTTTATCTCATCTGAGGTAAGAATTCTGTCATATGTACGGATAGCGTAGAGGGAAATGCCCACGCCGTCGCAGAAGAACTGGCGGAGCGATTCAAGCTTATCATTACACAGGACTGTCTGTGTTTCGTAGGAAATTCCGTTTACAGCAAAGCCATATGTTGCGTTCAAATTTGCCAAATCGGAAAGGTCAACGGTCATACAATAGTTGTTTATAGCCGTAGGAATCGCATCGGGAAGAATCACAGGTTGAAATCCCGATTCAGGTCTTATCAAGGATGAACCGCCTGTTTCCGCACTAAGCAACATACCAACGCCGCTGGCGTCGGGTTTGATATTGAAGCGAGGTCCCATATAGGTCTTGAAGCGAGCGCCTTCTTCGGTCTTTACGGAGAAGTTCATAGTATAACCCGTGCCCGTTGAAACATCAACACCGTTTCCGTAATAAAGACTGTTGTTTATGCCGGGATAGAAGCAACCGTCACCCCACTTGGAAGCGCCGACCATTCTTGACCATACACCGTCGCTCAAATAATAGTCGGTGGTGTACTTATTGGTGTGTCTGATATAAATCTTCGTTCCGTTTCTGTCGCCTTCCTTGGCGAATTCAGCGGGTTCATCGGTCTGCAAGTCAGCTATCGCACCGTTTCCTGCTGATTTTTCATTGAAATATCCGTCTTTGTACCAGTTTTCAAAATACCAAGGTGTAAGAATCTCGGCAGTACCGCCATACACGGGAGCTTCGGCTAAGGTATATGCAAGGAATGGAGTAAAGTTAGACGCCGCGCCCTGAAATCTCTTGGTAGCGCTTACTTCGGGGTTGTTGTAGCTCTCTCCGCCAAGAATGGGAGCAGTACCTGGAGTAGCCGATGCAAAGTTGAGGTGAAGAAGCAAACCGTCCTGAACGTAAAGAGCGTAATAGTCCTCTGCCTTGTACTTTGTATCCTCAAAGGGATCCTTGTTAACTACAGGAGGCTCGGTCTCGGGAGGTGCTGTGGTTACGGGTGCCTTTGTTACCTCGGGAGCTTTTGTTGCTTCGGGCGTTTTTGTTGCCTCGGGAGCCTTTGTGCCCTCAGCATTCTCTGTGCCGTCAAGCGCCGGTGTTTTCTCACCGCCGCAAGCTACAAGAGAAACTGCAAGCACGAGAAGTAAAAGCATAAGCAAAATTTTTGGTCTTATTTTCATCATAAAATTTCCTTTCAAAAAAATACAGTTAATTATAGCATACATATAAGAAAATTATAGCATACATATAAGAAAAAGTAAACACTATTTGTTTTTTTAGATTTTTTGTCAATAACAAACAAAAAGATTTAATTTTTTCTAAGAACTGTCCTTATGAATTGTGCAAAATTTATATCATACGCTCCTGCATCTTGCATCCGCCCAAAATATGAAAATGCAAATGCTTTACGGTCTGGCAGGCATCCTCGCCGCAGTTGGATATAAGTCTGTATCCGTTTGTAATTCCCGCCTGCTTCGCGATTTCGGGAATTTTCTCAAATATCTTTTTGACTATGTCGCTATTTTCCGAATTTATGGCATCAAGACAGCAGATGTGTGTCTTGGGAATTACAAGCACGTGAACGGGTGCTTGGGGGTTGATGTCGTGAAACGCCAGGATATCGCTGTCCTCATAAACCTTTTTTGAAGGGATCTTCCCTTCCGCTATCATACAAAAAATACAATCCATTTTAATTTTACCTCACAATCTTTTATTTAATTACACTGTAGCCTTCATCGGTTATCGCTTTTTCAAGCACTTCCGTAGGAATATCCTTCGTTAAAGTAACTGTGACAATTCCCTTTTCGTGACTTGCTTCTGCAAGCGAAACACCTTCGATAGCCTCCAAAGCCTTTTTTACGTGCGCCTCACAGCGAGGACACATCATGCCTTCTACCTTGATCTCTGTTTTCATTTTCTTTCTTCCTTTTCTGTTTATTTTTTTATTATTTTCTTTTTTTATATTCTCTTTGGGCTTTATTTTTGCTAAATTCAATCTGAGCGCATTGGATACGACGCAAACGCTTGAAAGACTCATTGCCATAGCTCCGAACATCGGGTTCATTTCCCAGCCGTTTATGAATATCCAAACACCTGCGGCAAGCGGTATACCCACAACATTATAGATGAATGCCCAAAACAAGTTTTCTTTTATGTTTCTCAGTGTTGCACGGGCAAGTTTTACTGCGGCGCACACATCGGAAAGCGAATTTTTCATAAGAACTACATCGGCAGAATCTATTGCCACATCGGTGCCGGCGCCTATTGCAATTCCCAAATCTGCGCAAACCAATGCGGGAGCGTCATTTACTCCGTCGCCTGCCATTGCGGTCATTTGCTCGGACTTCAGCTTTTCTACCACCTCTGCCTTGCCGTTCGGCAAAATTCCCGAGTAGACGTTTTCTATACCGACCTGAGCGGCTATCGCATTAGCTGTGCGCTCGTTATCGCCTGTTATCATAACGACCTTCATACCAAGAGAGCGAAGCTCCGCTACCGCTGCTCTGCTGTCATCTCTTACAGTATCGGCAACCGCTATAATACCTATCAGCTCGCCATTATACGAGAAATACATGGGGGTTTTTCCTTCTGCCGAAAGCTTTTCTGCGCTTTTTAGCATTCCGTTCGGTATTTTAGTCTTTGCTCCTATATACTCGGCATTGCCTCCGCAAAGTTCTTTTTCATTATAAACGGCACAAAGTCCGTTACCTGCCAATATCTTAAAATCGGTTACCTCGTTTAACTGAGCATTAAAATTTTCGGCTTTCTTGATTATAGCTTTTGCAAGCGGATGCTCGCTCTTTTTTTCCAAGGATGCGGCTAAAATGAGAAGCTCGGTTTCCGATATATCCCCCGACGGTAAAACATCGGTGACCTCGGGAGTTCCGTTCGTGAGGGTTCCCGTTTTGTCGAGCGCAACTGTTTTTACCTTTGCCATTTGCTCAAGCGAAACGGCAGTTTTAAACAAAATTCCGTTTTTAGCACCTTTTCCGCTTGCTACCATTATAGAAACGGGAGTAGCTATTCCGAGCGCGCAGGGACAGCTTATTACCAACACCGAGACACTTCTTGCAAGCGCAAATCCTATGCTCTGCCCTGAAATAAGCCAAGAAAATAACGTTATTATTGATATTCCTATTACGCAAGGAACAAATATTCCCGAAACCTTATCGGCTATTTTTGCGATAGGTGCTTTTGTTGTCAGCGCATTGTTTACGGTTTTAATTATCTGTGCTATTGCCGTATCGTCTCCTACCCTTGTCGCGCGGCATTTCAGAAATCCCGACTGGTTCAAGGTCGCCGCCGAAACCGAAGAGCCGACCTTTTTATCCACGGGAATGCTTTCACCCGTCAAGACAGATTCATTCACCGCGCTTTCTCCTTCAATAACAACTCCGTCAAGCGAAATACTCTCTCCGGGGCGCACGGTAAATACATCGTTTACAACTACTTTATCTATAGGAAGCGTTATTTCTTTTCCGTCTCTTATTACATTAGCCGTCTGAGGAGAAAGCTTCATCAGCTCCTTCAAGGCGCTGACTGTCTTTCCCTTTGAAAAGCTCTCCAACAGCTTGCCGAGAGTTATGATAACCAAAACCATGGCGGCAGATTCGAAATAAAGCTCATGTATATAGGAGTTAAGAGCTTGAATATCGCCTTTTTGCAGTGCGTCCGTCATAGCGAACAAAATACATACGCTATATATGAACGCGGCACCTGAGCCGAGAGAAACTAACGTATCCATATTGGGACTTCTTCTTAAAAGCCCCAAAAATCCGTTTATAAAAAACTTTTGGTTTATAACCATTATGATTGCGGACAAAAGCATCTGCAATGTTGCTACTGCCAAAGGATTTCTCTCAAAAAATGCAGGTAATTTCCACCCGAGCATCGTATGCCCCATCGAGCAATACATAAGCAAAACAAGAAAAACGGCAGAAACCGACAGTCTTATAATTATCTTTTTTGTTGTTTTGTCCTTCTCTTGTTCCCTGTTTTCCGTTTTGGCTTTCTCGCCCTTAAGTCGCGCTCCGTAGCCTGCCTTTTCGACAGCGTATATTATGTCGGCGCTTAAAACATCGCCCTCGACTGCCATTTCTCCTGTAAGAAGATTGACGGCACAGGAGGTCACGCCTTCTATTTTTGAGACGGTCTTTTCTACCTTTGAGCTACAGGCAGCGCAGCTCATACCGCTCACAGTAAAGTTTTGCATTTCCACCTCACAATGCATATTGCGTATATTTTTATACATTTATAATACAATATTTTTTAATTTTAGTCAAGAAAAAATTGTGTGAATTTTGCTTTTTTTATTTTATATAGTTTTGCTCAAACTGTTTTTTCAAAAATAATTTAAAAATATTCTTTTTTCTTAATATTTCAGCAAAAAAGGACTTGAAATATGAAGAATTTTGTGATAGAATTATTTATGATGTAAAAAAGCGCTTCATTATTATATCTTTAATTCGGTGTTTGGCTTTTTTAGCTTGACATAAATTAATATTATACGCCCAAAGGGCAAAAAGGAGAAACAAAAATGAAGAAGATTTTTGCTATGCTTCTCGCTGTTGTTCTTGCATTTAGCTGCTTGGCACTTGCATCCTGCGGAAACGCAAACGACGCTGAAGCAAAAGAGGTAAAAGCAGCTCTTATCTGCTTGCACGGAGACAGCTCCACCTATGACAAAAACTTTATTGACGCATTCAAGACCGCTTGCGCTAATAAGGGCTTGTCTGAGGATGATTACACAATCATCACCGACATTGAAGAAAACGAAGAGTGCTATCAGGCAGCTGCTGACTTTGCAGATGACGGATATAACGTAATCTTCGCTGACTCTTTCGGTCATGAGCCTTACATGCTTAACGCCGCAAAAGAGTTCCCCAACGTACAGTTCTGCCATGCTACAGGTACACAGGCTCATACCGCAAATGTCTCTAACTTCCAGAACGCATTCGCTTCTATCTACGAAGGAAGATATCTTGCAGGTGTTGCAGCAGGCTTGAAGCTTCTTGAAATCTATGACACTGACAAAGACGGCGCTATCGCTGACGAGGAAGCAAAAATAGGATACGTTGGCGCGCATCCTTACGCAGAGGTTATTTCAGGTTTCACATCCTTCTACCTCGGTGTTAAATCCGTAGTTTCCAATGTTACTATGGAAGTTCGTTACACAGGTTCTTGGTATGATGAAACAGGTGAGAAGACAACCGCAGAGGCTCTTATCGCAAACGGCTGCAAGCTGATTTCTCAGCATGCTGACTCCATGGGCGCTCCCACAGCCTGCGAAAACGCTAACATCCCCAATGTTGCTTATAACGGCGCAACAAATAAGACAAACACATTTGTTATCGCTTCCAAGATCAACTGGATTCCTTACTTCGAATACATGATCGATTGCGTAGCTAACGGCAAGGACATCGACGCTGACTGGACAGGCACACTCAAGAACGGCGCTGTTCAGATCACAGCTCTCGGCGGAGCTGCCGCAGCAGGCACACAGGCGAAGCTTGACGAGGTTGTCGCAAAGCTCAACGACGGCACTCTCAAGGTATTTGACACCGACACATTCACATACAAGGGCGAGAAGCTTACTTCTTACCTCGCAGATGTTGATGATGACGGAACATTTACAGGCGAAACAGAGGTAGTTATCGACGGTTACTTCCACGAGTCCGAATTCCGTTCTGCTCCTTACTTCAATCTTATAATCGATGGTATCACAATCGTTGAATAATAATTAGAGTTAAAAGACATTTGGCGGAGCTTTTGCTCCGCCAGTGTTCTTATTTTGTTCTATATTTTGAGTTTTTTCAGGAAGGATTAAAAAAATGGGAAAACCCATAGCTGTTAAAGTAGAAGGCATTACAAAAACATTCGGCAACAAGATTGTCGCCAATAACAATGTCACTATGGATATAAGAGAGGGAGAAATACTCTCTGTTCTCGGAGAAAACGGGTGTGGAAAAACCACGCTTATGAATATGATAGCGGGAATTTATTATCCCGATTCAGGAAAGATTTTCATAAAAGGCGAGGAAGTAAAAATCACGTCGCCCAAAGATGCTTTTAAACACAGGATAGGCATGATACATCAGCACTTCAAGCTGATCGATGTTTTCACTGCCGCGGAAAATATAACCCTCGGTATCAAGGAGGGAAAATACGATTTAAAGTTGGTAAAAAAACGTATTCTCGAAATGTGCGAGAAATACGGATTCAATATAGATCCCGATAAGAAAATACACGAAATGTCGGTCTCCGAAAAGCAGACCGTCGAAATTATAAAGGTCTTATACAGAGGCGCAGACATTCTTATTCTTGACGAGCCGACAGCCGTTCTTACACCTCAGGAAATACGCCGTCTGTTCGACATTCTCCGCGCTATGCGCAATGACGGAAAATCTATCGTTATTATAACACATAAATTAAATGAGGTTATGGAGATATCAGACAGAGTTACCGTTATGCGAAAGGGCGAGCATATTGCTACTGTAAACACAGCCGAAACAAACGAGCGAGAGCTTACCGAAATGATGGTAGGTCAGAAAATAGTTTTGAACATAGACCGCCCCTTGCCGCAGGATCCGAAGCTCCGTCTTAAGATAGACTCGGTTTCTATTACCGACAGCGAAGGAATTCGCGTTCTGGATAATGTTTCATTTTCTGTCGACAGCGGTGAAATACTCGGCATTGCGGGTATTGCGGGCTCGGGACAGAGAGAGCTTCTCGAAGCCATCGCAGGTCTGCAAAAGGTAGAGCAAGGCGGAAGTGTCTGCTACTACCCTCCCGAAGGCAACGAG
>SVQV01000004.1 GCA_015065175.1 Oscillospiraceae bacterium
AACAAATAAAGCATGGATTCCACTTCCTACTGCGGAAGAAAGCTTATCGGTATATTTGAGGATATGAACGACGCAATAGACGCGGCAAGCGCAGGCTATCGCGCTATCCGTTCTATGAGAGTAGAGCAGAGAGAAAAGCTCATAACCTCTATCCGTGAGCTTGCACGCGCGGAAGCTCCTATAATGGCGGCGCTCGGCGTGGCGGAAACAAAGATGGGACGCGTAGACCACAAGACCGCTAAGCACATTCTCGTAGCCGATAAAACTCCCGGCACAGAGGATATAGTTTCTGCCGTTAAGACAGGCGACTGCGGACTTACACTTACCGAAATGGCGCCCTTCGGCGTAGTCGGAAGCATTACTCCCAGCACCAACCCGAGCGAAACGGTGATCTGTAACAGCATAGGTATGATAGCGGCAGGAAACGGAGTTGTATTCAACCCCCATCCTAATGCAATTGCTACATCGAACTATGCGGTAGACCTCGTAAACAGAGCATGCGCCGCTGCGGGCGGACCCAAGGTGCTTGTTGCCTCTGTGGCAAAGCCCACACTTGATACAGCTAACATTATGTATAAGCATTCCGCTATCCGTCTTCTCGTATGCACAGGCGGTCCCGGCGTTGTAAAGGCAGTTCTTTCCTCGGGTAAGAAGGCTATCGGCGCAGGTGCGGGAAATCCCCCTGTTATTGTTGACAATACAGCGGATATCGCAAAGGCTTCAAAGGACATCATAGACGGATGCACCTTTGACAATAACCTCCCCTGCATTGCGGAAAAGGAAGTATTCGCTTTTGCTGATATTGCGGATGAGCTTATCTCCGGAATGCTTAAAAACGGAGCGTATCTCATAACGAGAGAGCAGGCAGACGCGCTTGCGCAGATCGTTCTTGTAGATACAAAGAATCCCAAGACAGGCATAGTCAAGAAGACCGTAAACCGTGACTGCGTAGGCAGAGACGCGGCAGTGCTTCTTGAGAAAATAGGTGTTAAGGTAGGACCCGAAGTAAGATGCATTATATGCGAGACCCCCTTCGAGCATTTGTTCGTTCAGGAGGAGCTTATGATGCCTATTCTTCCTATCGTCAGAGTAAATAACATCGACGAGGCTATAGAGCTTGCAGTTAAGGCAGAGCACGGAAACCGCCACACCGCACATATGCATTCCAAGAATATCGACAACCTCACACGCTTCGCACGTGCGGTTGAAACAACGATATTCGTTAAAAACGCTCCTTCCTATGCGGGCATAGGCTTTGGCGGAGAGGGACACACCACCTTCACCATTGCAGGTCCTACAGGAGAGGGAATTACCTCGGCAAAGAGCTTTACAAGACTTCGCCGCTGTGTAATGGCGGATAACTTCCGTATTATATAATGAAAGGAATAAAGCAATGGATTTGAGTGCTTCACAGGTTGAAAGCATTGTACGTAAGCTTCTCAGCGAAATGTCCGCTCCCGCTTGCGCGCAGGGCGAAATTCCCAAGACCGCAAAGGTCGCAATGCTCACCTCTCAAAAGAAAATAGAAGTAAAAGAATATCCCATTCCCGCTTTGGAGGATGATGACATTCTCGTTAAAGTAGAGGGATGCGGCGTGTGCGGTACAGACGTACACGAATGGAAGGGCGACCCCTTCGGACTTATCCCCGTTGTTCTCGGTCACGAGGGCACAGGCGAGATAATCGCTATGGGTAAAAATGTAAAATGCGATACAGCAGGCGTTCCCTTGAAGGTAGGCGACAAGATCGTTACCTCGGTTATAAGCTGCGGCGAGTGTCATATCTGCCGTATGCATCCCGCAAACACAAACCTCTGTGACAAACAGGGCGTATTCGGACTTATCGGTCACAATGACGCTCAGCCCTTGAACGGTTGGTTTGCCAGCCACCTCCTTATCAGATCTAAGGGCGCTACATATTTCCAGGTAAATGACCTTAACTTGAACGAAAGAATGCTTCTCGAGCTTGCAACTGTTGCCGTTCACGCGTACAACAGAGGCGCATCTACAGGACTTCTTAACTTCAACAGCAAGGTTCTCGTACAGGGCTTAGGTCCTGTAGGACTTATGATGATATCTGTATTGAGAGCCGCAGGTATCAACCACATCATCGCGATAGACGGAACTCCCAAGCGTCTTGAAATGGCTAAAAAGCTTGGCGCAAAGACTCTTATCAACTTCCGTGAGTGCGACACGCTCGATAAGCGTATAGCGGCAGTTAAAGAGGTAGCAAACGGTGTAGGTGCTGACTTCGTATATCAGTGCACAGGCGCACCCGCTGCGGCATCCGACGCATATAGCTATGTACGCAGAGGCGGCGGCTTCTGCGAAATGGGCTTCTTTGTAAACAACGGAGAATTTTCTATCAATCCTCACTTTGCTATGTGTAACAAGGAGATCAACCTTGTAGGCTCATGGGACTACAGTGCTGAGGATTATCCCACAACTATGGCGTTCTTGCGTCAGGCAAAGGAAATGAAGATTCCGATAGAGGAGCTTATCACACATTCTTATCCTCTCGAGCAGCTTAACGAGGCTATGGAGATGAATGTTTCTCAGCAGGGTATCAAGATCTGCTACAAGGCTGAATAATTCATAAAAAGGAGCAGAGCCTATGGCACTTGGTATGATTGAGGTCTACGGATTTACTACCGCTATCATTGTAGCCGACAAGGTTGCAAAGACAGCAGATGTCAAGGTAGTCGCTATCGATAAAAACAAACCCGCAAACGGCGACAGCGCAGAGGTGCCGCTTGTTATGATAGTAAAATTCGAGGGCGAGACCGCTGAGGTCGAGTCGGCGCTCGAAGCCGGCAAGGCTGAGGCTCAGAAGAGAAATCTGTATATCACCTCAAAGATTATTTCCAGACAGTCGGAGGACATTGAGTGGTTCGCTCACCTCTCGGCTTTGGGAAAAGACAAACTGCGCAAAGTAGATAAACCAACAAATAAATAAAAATAATTAATATAATTTAAGGAGAATGTTATGATGAAAGAAGCATTGGGTATGATCGAAACCAGAGGTCTTGTTGCGGCAATCGAAGCAGCAGATGCAATGGTAAAGGCAGCAAACGTTGAGCTTATCGGCAGCGAGAAGATCGGTAGCGGATTGGTAAGCGTTATGGTTCGCGGAGACGTAGGAGCTGTTAAGGCTGCTGTTGAAGCAGGCGGCGCGGCTGCATCTTCTCTCGGAGAGGTTATCGCTACTCACGTTATTCCTCGTCCTCATGCAGATGTTGAAAAGATCTTGCCTGCATTGAAGTAAGATAAAGTATGGAAAAAGCAATAGCGTTACTCGAGGTTCAGGCTATGGTTGCCGCCATAGCCGGACTTGACGCCATGGTAAAGGCGGCAGATGTGGAGCTTATTCATGTCGAGAAGCGCTTGGGCGGAAGACTTGTTACAGTAGTAGTAGAAGGCACTGTTTCTGCGGTAGAAGCTGCCGCAAGAGTTGGCGCCGTCGAAGCCGCAAAGGTGGGAAAGGTCAAGCTGTGCGAAGTAATAGCTCGCCCTCACCCCGACATTATGAAGTTCTTGAAATCAGAATAAAAAAACAAATAAAATAATAAAAAACATTTTTTAATGGAGGAAATTAAAATGGAAGCATTGGGAATGGTTGAAACCAGAGGTCTTGTTGCGGCAATCGAAGCAGCAGATGCTATGGTAAAGGCAGCAAACGTTATTCTTATCGGTAGCGAGAAGATCGGTAGCGGTTTGGTAAGCGTTATGGTTCGCGGAGACGTAGGAGCTGTTAAGGCTGCTGTTGAAGCAGGCGGTGCGGCTGCATCTTCTCTCGGAGAGGTTATTGCAACTCACGTTATTCCTCGTCCTCACGCAGATGTTGAAAAGCTTCTTCCGAAGCTCAACTAAGCAAAAAGCCTAAGCTGAAAAAGCAAAGCAGGTATCGGGAATTATTCCCGATACCTCTCCCGCAAGGGGGAGGCAACGCAAGCGTTGCAGTGAAATATTTCGCCTTTGGCGAAATGTGAAATCTTGCTTCGCAAGGTGAAATTCGCGCTTTGTGCGAGTGAAATCTTTCGATTTCATCGAAAGGTTATGGTATAAATTTGCTTTGGCAAATTTAAATTTTATCAGTATTTTTCGAGTTAATAAAATCAGTAAAGTTGTAAACAATTCCGAGTTTTCGGATAGACATATATAAAATTTGGCATAGGAGTGTAGAAAATGGAAATTAACAGCGCAGATATCGCCGCATTGGTGAAAAAGGTATTGAATCAGATGGAAAACGGCGCACATAGCACAGACGACGGAGATATTCCCGTAGGTGTTTCCAACAGACATATTCATTTGACAAAGGAGCATCTTGAAATCCTTTTCGGTGCAGGCTACGAGCTTACACACTTAAAGGACCTTTCTCAGCCCGGTCAGTATGCTTGTAAGGAGCTGCTTACCATAGTAGGACCTTCCTTGCGTCCTATTGAAAACGTAAGAGTTCTCGGCCCGCTTCGTTCCAGTTCTCAGGTTGAAATTTCCATGACCGACTCTTATCAGCTCAAGGTAAAGCCTCCTGTAAGAGAATCGGGAAGCCTTGCAGGCTCCGCGCCTATCACTATATTAGGTCCTAAGGGAGTCGTAACACTTAAAGAGGGCTGTATAATAGCGAACCGCCATATCCATATGCATACAAGCGATGCAGCTCGCTTCGGGGTTTCGGACGGCGACTATGTTACAGTTGACGTAAACGGAAAGAAACGTACAAGATGGTACGATGTTCAGATAAGAGTAAGCGACAAGTTCGCTCTTGAAATGCACGTTGATACAGATGACGCAAATGCGGCAGGTATCGGAAACGGCAGCAAGGTTAAGTTAATTAAAGAATAAAACGGAGAATAAGCTATGTTAAAGGGAATCGTTGTCGGACATATTGTTTCCACGAGAAAGCAGGAAACCTTGGTAGGAAGTAAATTCCTCGAGGTCAATTTAATTGAAAACGGAAAAGAGACCGATAAATACATAATTGCCGTTGACAGTGTCGGAGCGGGTATTGGCGAGACGGTTCTCGTTACCACAGGCAGTCCCGCAAGACTTGCGCTCCGTGAGCAGAACGCTCCCGTGGATGCGGTCGTTGTAGGTATTGTAGATTAGTTTCGGAGATAGATATGTTTTCACAATTAAGAGAAAAAATGCGGCAAGCGGGAATTGTCGGCGCAGGCGGCGCAGGCTTTCCTTCTTATGCCAAGCTGACCGAAGACATAGATACCCTGATAATAAACGGCGCGGAATGTGAGCCTCTGCTCTATACCGATTATATAATCATGCGTGAGCAGATGCCGAAGGTTTGTCAGGGCATAAAGGAAATTGCCGATGCTATAGGTGTGAAAAGAGCCTTCCTTTCAATCAAGGCACACACGGCAAAAAAGCTTTCTCTCTCGGACGGAGAAAAGCTTTCGGACGATGTAACGGTCAGAGTTTTGCCCGACGTTTATCCTATGGGCGACGAGATAATTCTTATCTATCAGACTATAGGCAAGGTGGTAGCTCCCGGCAAGCTCCCTTCAAGCGTCGGAGTAATAGTATATAACCTTGAAACAGTTTTAAATACATATAATGTTGTTTTTGAGAACAGAGGTGTGACCGAGAAAACACTCACGGTCGGTGGAGACATCGAAACGCCCTGCGTTATAAAGGTTCCGCTCGGTGCGAGAGTTTCCGACATCTTTTCCTCACTCGGTATCAAGGTGGATGAGGATCATTCGGTCCTTGACGGCGGCCCTTCTATGGGCGCTATCATAAACCCGAACACCGCTATAGTGAAAAAGACAACAAAGGCGCTTCTCGTATTGCCCAATACGTCGGAGGCGATAAAATCCAAGAGCATTACAATGGATGTACAGCTCAAGCGTGCGTCCTCGGCTTGCTGTCAGTGCACACGTTGCACCGATATGTGTCCGAGAGCATTGCTCGGATATCCGCTCGAGCCTCACAGGCTTGTCCGTGTGGCTACCTCGAGCGAGGTCATAGACCCGTCACTCTTTACGAGCGCATCTATTTGCAGTAGCTGCGGAATTTGTACGACCGCCGCTTGCAGTCAGGGCATTTCCCCCAAGGATGTAATATTGAAGCTCAAATCCGAGCTTGCGAAAAACAAGCTCAGATTTTCGGAAAACGTAAATCCTGTTCCGTCGCCTCAGCGTGATTACAGACTTATCCCGAGTGAGCGTTGGAAAACACTTCTTGACGTTTCGGCTTTTGATAAGGAGATTGAGCTTTACACAAAAAATATAGAGATAAACAGAGTGGAAATTCCTATGCAGAGCCATATCGGCGCACCCTCCGTTCCGAAAGTAAAGGTAGGAGACAAGGTCGTTTGCGGAGATATGATAGCGGATGCATTTGACGGACTTTCCGTTCCGCAGTATGCATCTATTGACGGCAGGGTAACCTTTGTCGATAATACAAGAATTTTGATAGAGAAATAAGGATAATTTATTATGTATCAATCTGTTGGTGTAATTGAAATAAAAAGCATAGCAAAGGGCATCGAAGCCTGTGACGCGGCACTTAAAAGCGCAGGTATAACGCTCGTTTCGGCGCATCCCGCCTGCCCGGGTAAGTATGAGATAATCATAACGGGCAGTATTTCGGACGTTACAGCCGCGCGCGACCACGTAAAAGGCAAGTACGGCTCCGCTTTGGTAGATGACTCCGTTATGGGACGTATAGATCCCCGTGTCATTTCCGCGCTATTCGGCACACAGACGGCAAAAAAAGAGGGAAGCATAGGAATAATAGAGACCTTCTCTGCTTCGAGCGCAATAAAAGCCGCCGATATTGCTGTCAAGACCGCGAGAGTGGAAATATATGACCTCAGAGTATCGAGAGGTATGGGCGGTAAGGGCATCGTGCTGGTAACAGGAGAGATAGGAGATGTTACCGCGTCGGTCGAGGCAGGCGCAAAGCATGCGCAGGATAACGGACTTCTGGCTAACACCTCGGTAATTCCCGCACCTCACGCAGAGCTGTGGGAGCAGATATAATTATAAAATATTTGATGGAGCAATGCTATGGAGAGAATAAAGTTTGTCATAGAAAAAAGCGAGCGTATAGAAAAGCTCAAAAGTGATCTGTATGCGAAAATGCCCGAAATAGAGGCAGACAGAGGTGTTCTCGTTACAGAGAGCTATATGGCTACAGAGAATTTGCCTATCGTACTCAGAAGAAGTGCGGCTTTTGCGCATATTCTCCGTAATATTCCGATAATCATCCGTGACGGAGAGCTTATAGTAGGCTCAAACTCAATAGCCCCCAGAGGCTGTCAGGTTTTCCCTGAGTATTCTTATGAGTGGCTCGAGGCAGAGTTCGATACTGTCGAGCATAGAGAAGCCGACCCCTTCTATATTTCCGAGGAAACAAAGGACAGACTCCGTAAGGTCTATCCTTACTGGAAGGGCAAGACCACGAGTGACTTAGCTAAAGCAAACATGTCGCCCGAAGCCTATGCCGCTTTTACAAAGCACAATATGTTTACCGTCGGTAACTATTTCTATAACGGCGTAGGTCATATCTGTGTAGATTATAAAAAGGTAATTACATACGGCTACGAGTCTATTATTGAGGAAGCCAAAGCCGCTCTCGCAAAGCTCAACAAGGGACAGGGCGACTATATTTCGAGAAGCAATTTCCTCTATGCCGTAATAGAGAGCTGTGAGGCGGTAATAGAATACGCTCACAGATATGCGAGCCTTGCGCGTGAAATGGCGGCAAAGGAGACAGACGCTGTAAGAAAGAGTGAGCTTCTTCTCATTGCCGAGAACTGTACCCGTGTACCCGCAAAGGGCGCGAGAAGCTTCTACGAGGCTTGCCAGTCCTTCTGGTTCGTACAGCAGCTCTTGCAGATGGAGTCGAGCGGTCACTCTATCTCTCCCGGACGCTTTGACCGTTATATGTATCCCTTCTATAAGAAGGATATTGACGAGAAGAAAATTACAGTTGAGTTCGCTCAGGAGCTTCTTGACTGTATCTGGGTAAAATTGAACGATCTTAACAAGGTACGTGATGCCGCATCTGCCGAGGGCTTTGCGGGCTACGGTCTGTTCCAGAACCTCATTGTAGGCGGACAGGACGAGGATGGCCGTGATATGACCAACGACCTTTCGTTTATGTGTATTGAAGCATCAATGCACGTAAGACTTCCTCAGCCCTCACTTACTATCCGAGTATGGAACGGCTCGTCATACGACCTTCTGCTTAAGGCGGTAGCGCTCACCCGTGAAGGGCTTGGCATTCCCGCATTCTATAACGATGAAGTGATTATTCCCGCTCTTATGTCGAGAGGTCTTACTCTTGAAGAAGCCAGAGATTACTGTATCATCGGTTGTGTTGAGCCTCAGAAGGGCGGAAAAACAGACGGCTGGCATGATGCCGCATTCTTCAATATGTGCCGTCCTATGGAGCTTGTTTTCTCTAACGGCTACGATCAGGGAGTGCAGATAGGTCTGCCGACAGGCGACGTGCTAAAGATGAAGACCTTTGAAGAATTTTATGATGCTTATAAGGCTCAGCAGGAATATATGGTTGAACTGCTCTGCAATGCCGACAACGCAGTTGACGCGGCTCACGCAGCTCGCTGTCCCTTGCCCTTTGAATCCTGTATGGTAGAGGATTGTATCGGCAGAGGAAAGAGCATTCAGGAGGGCGGTGCCGTATATAACTTTACAGGTCCTCAGGGCTTCGGTATTGCGAATATGACCGATGCTCTCTTAGCTGTAAAAGAGCTTGTATTTGACAAAAAGCTTGTTACAATGCAGGAATACAAGGAAGCGCTCGAAGCTAACTTCGGACGCGGATTTAAGGGCAAGAAGGCTGAAGAAATGACAGTACAGATCGCCACAGCTCTTGCAAAGAGCGGAATTGAAGTAAATGACGCTCAGATAAAGGCTATCTATAAGGAAGTTACCGAAAACGGCGGCGTTTCCGCTGAGAAGAAGGCAAGATATGACGAAATTCTCAAGATGATAGAAGCGCTTCCCAAATACGGAAACGATATTCCCGAGGTTGACGCTATGGCGAGGTCGGTCGCATATACCTATACTCGCCCGGTTGAAAAATATACTAACCCCAGAGGCGGCAGATATCAGGCAGGACTTTACCCCGTATCCGCTAACGTTCCGCTCGGCGCGCAGACAGGCGCGACACCCGACGGCAGACTTGCGTTTACTCCTATTGCCGACGGCGTAGGACCTGCTTCGGGCAGAGACGTAAAGGGACCGACAGCGGCGGCAAATTCGGTTGCTAAGCTTGACCATCTGATTGCCTCAAACGGAACACTCTTCAATCAGAAATTCCACCCCTCTGCGCTCAGCGGTATGGAAGGTCTCACTAAGTTTGTTTCGTATATAAGAGCATTCTTCGACCAGAAGGGTATGCATATGCAGTTCAACGTAATAAGCAGAGAAACACTTCTGGACGCGCAGGCTAATCCCGAAAAGTATAAGACACTTGTCGTGCGAGTTGCGGGCTACAGCGCGTTGTTTACGACACTTTCGAAGTCCTTGCAGGACGATATCATAAACAGAACCGAGCAGGGCTTCTGATAAAAAATTCTAAGAAAGGACGCTGTATATGGACAGTTTAAATGACGTAAAGGGCAGAATATTCGATATACAGCGTTTTTCTGTTCACGACGGACCGGGAATACGTACCATAGTATTTTTGAAGGGCTGCCTTCTCAGATGCCGCTGGTGCTGTAATCCCGAGTCGCAGGAGTGGGATATTCAGCAGATGAATACCAAAAACGGTATTAAGACCGTAGGCGAGGATACCACAGTCGGCAAGGTCATGGAGGAGGTCGTAAAGGACGTTCCCTTCTATCTGCGCTCGGGCGGAGGACTTACTCTGTCGGGCGGCGAGGCTATGTGTCAGAGTGATTTTGCCATAGCGCTTTGCAAAGCCGCTCACGAATACGGCATAAATACCGCTATAGAGACAACGGCGGCTCTGCCGCAGGATGTTGTCGCGCGTGTGATTCCGCATATAGATTACGTTATGCTTGACATCAAGCATATGAATTCGGATAAGCACAAGGAATTTACGGGCAGAGCGAATGAGCTGATTTTAGAGAACGCAAAATATATTGACGCTCACGCCAAAAAGCTCATAATCCGTATTCCCGTCATTCCGACCTTTAACGATACACCGCAGGAGATATTGGATATTGCGAAATTCGCAAATTCCTTGCCGCACGTTACAGACTTGCATTTGTTGCCGTATCACCGTTTGGGACAGGATAAATATGCGGGTCTTAACCGTGAATATCTTATGGGTGATATTCCCACTATACCAAACGAGAAAATGCAGTATTTGCTTGAGGTCGCTCAGCAGAGCGGCTTGAACTGCCGTATAGGCGGCTGATTTGGAGGAAATTATGGAATTTTCTATGCAGGATAAAATGCGAATTATTCAGGAGCTTGTTCCGGGTAAGCAGGTAACTCTTGCGCATATTATCGCTAACCCCGACCAATCTCTTTACTATAAATTAGGACTTGACCCCGCAGTCGAATATAAGAGAACGGCTATAGGTATTCTTACGGTAAGCCCCGCAGAGACCGCCGTTATTGCAGCCGACATCGCTATGAAGGCGTCGGGCGCTAACGTGGAGTTTGTTGACAGATTTACGGGTACGGTCATCATGACGGGAACGGTATCCGAGGTCGAAGCATCTACCGTCGCTATCGTTTCCTACGTAAAGGATAAACTCGGCTATTCGGTCTGCGATATTACAAGAACATGAAAAAGCTTATTCTTATCGGTCGTGTGGCGGCGGGTAAGACCACACTTACGCAGGCTCTCAGAGGAGAAGAATTACACTATTTTAAAACACAGTACATTCAGTACGGTGAGGCTATAATAGATACTCCGGGTGAATATACGGAGCTGAGGCAGCTAAGCGGCGCGCTTGCGTTATACGCTTACGAAGCCGATATAGTAGGTCTCGTAATAAGCGCGGATGACCCGTATTCTATATTCAGCCCGAATATAACCTGCTTAGTCAACAACCGAGAGGTAGTGGGAATCATTACGGGAATAGATAAGCCGAGAGCAAGACCCGACAGAGCGGAGCAGTGGCTTCGTATATCGGGATGCAAAAAGGTATTTCACGTCAGCTCTTACACGGGAGAGGGCGTTAAAGAGATATTGGATTACTTGAATAAAGACTAAAAACGGGAGGAATTTATGCCTGTAACTAAAGTCATAGCCTTTGCTAACAATAAAGGCGGAAGCGGAAAATCAACTACCTGCTCGAATGTCGGCTATTGCCTCGCATCTCTTGGAAAAAAGGTGCTTCTTATCGACGGTGATATGCAGATGAATCTGACTCTCTCATTCTTTTCGGAGGATGAAGCTCTTGAATACGCAAAGGGCGGAAACAACCTGTATATTGCGGTAAAGGAGCAGAAGGATATCTCGGATTTTATAGCTAAAACCAACTACGAAAACCTCGACATCGTTCCGTCATCAACTCTTATGAGCTCGATAGAGGTTGACCTGTTTACAAAGTGGCAGAGAGAGTTTATTCTCCGCCGAGGGCTTGAAAATGTAAAGAAAAGTGGTCATTATGACTACATTCTGATAGATTCTCCGCCTACACTCGGCGGTTGGGTGATGAATATTCTTTGTGCCTCCGACCATCTGATAATTCCCGTCGAGGCAAGCCCGTGGGGACTCTTCGGTCTTGCAAATATGTTTGATTTTTATTCTCAGGTAAAGACTATGTCTCCCGAGCTTGATTTGCTCGGCATAGTTATTACCAAGGCAGACGAGAGAAAGAACTATTTCAAGCAGGCACTGGACAGTCTTGGTTCAATTGAAGGTGTCCGTCTTTTTGAAAACATTATACGCGTAGACAGCGCAGTCGAGTGGGCGCAGGATAACAGTCAGCCTGTCGCTTCCTATAAGAAAAATTCGCGCAGTGCGAAGGAATATATCGAACTTGCAAAGGAGATAGATAAATATGTCAATAGGTAAGAATAGTATAAACCGTGTGTTTGTCGCTACAGGCGGCACGAAAGCAGAGCCCGAAGCAGTAGCAGAGGTAAAAGCTGAAACAGCTTCCGAAGAAAAGGCTGTAAAGAAAGCGCCCGAAGCGAAAAAGACCGAGAGCGCAAAAAAGACGCCTGCAAAGAAAGCTCCCGCCAAAAAAGCTCCTGCTAAAAAAGCGCCCGCAAAGAAAAAAGCAGACGTTGTAAAGGAAGTTATAACCGAGGTAAGAGCCGAGACTAATGTCTCCCCGAAAAAGCCCGCTTCGAAGAAATCTCCCAAAAAAGAAGAAAAGAAAGCCTACGTAAATATAGGCGACAAAATGCCCGAATATTTGCTTTAATTAATACTAAAAACCTCTTGCTGTAGAGATGATTTCTGCAACAAGAGGTTTTTGCTTTATTTGGTTCTTTTTGCTTCGCAGCGGGCGAAGAAATTTACGAAGAAATTCTGCTCGACAGGGTCAAGAGGAGCGCCGCGGTGGAAGGTCTGCTCGGGGTGCCACTGGGTGGCGTAGATATCCGCTTCGCGCCATTCGATAGCTTCCACAATTCCGTCATCTGTCCAAGCGACCGATTTGAAATCGGGAGCGAGGACATTTGTGTGCCAAGCGTGATGCGAGTTGACTAATGCGCGTGTCTTGCCGAACACGTCATAAACAAAGGAGTTTTCGGCAATATTTATCATATGAGTATAAGTTTCTTTGTCCTTGTGATTGGGAAGGTCGGGAACCTTTGCCATTTTACCGCCGAAGAATACGTTCAGCGCCTGATGACCTCCGCAAATTCCGAAGATAGGCTTGCCTGCCTCATAGAAGGCTTTGATTATCTTAGAGTCCAAGGCGTATTCGTCGATAGCCTGAGGAGGATCAAAGGGTGCGCCGCCATAGTAGCTGGGGTCGATGTTTGCAGCAGAGCCGGGCACTAAAAGTCCGTCACAAACCGAGACTGCCGCATTTATCATCTGCTCGCTCATAATAGCCATCATACCGATGCCGTATTTATCTGCCATAAGCTTATAGTCATTCATTATATAATACCGCTGCTCGAAGAAAGGAGCCTTTTCCGTATCCATATAACGAAGAATGGTAGCAATATTCATCGTCTTTTATCTCTTTTCTGTGTTTTTCTATTTTGTTCTTCTTGCTTCACAGCGGGAAAGGAAGTTCTCAAAGAATTTATGCTCGATAGGATCGAGCGGCTCGCCGCGGTGGAAGGTCTGTTCGGGGTGCCATTGAGTTGCGTAAATGTCGGCTTCGCGCCATTCGATAGCTTCCACAATTCCGTCGTCTGTCCAGGCTACAGGCTTGAAATCGGGGGCGAGGACGTTGGTATGGCGTGCGTGGTGTGAGTTGACTAACGCGCGTGTTTTGCCGAATACGTCATATACGAAAGAGTCTTCGGCAATATTTATCATATGAGTATAGCTTTTTGAATCCTTGTGGTTGGGAAGGTCGGGAACCATTCCTAACGTACCGCCGAAAAAGACATTTAAATACTGCTGACCGCCGCAAATACCGAAAATAGGCTTGCCTGCTTCGTAAAAAGCTTTGATGACCTTCGAGTCCAAGGCGTATTCGTCTACGGGCAATGGTGGATCTGCGGGCGCTCCTCCATAGTAGGAGGGATCTACACCTACGGCAGTACCGGGAAGTATGAGTCCGTCACACGCATCTACCGTAGCTTTGATAGCTTCTTCACTCATAACGGCAAGCATTCCTATACCGTACTTGTCAGCCATCAGCTTATAGTCCTGCATGATAAAATATTTGTAGTCGAAAAGGCCTCCCTTTTTCATATCCATATAACGCAGAGTTGTAGCAATATTCACTGTCTTTTGCCTCTTTTTTGAAAAATTCTGTGCGGCTGCGAACGCACACAGTCTTATTATAAAGCCTTATTTTGTGTTTGTCAATACTTTTCGGGTTTATTCTGAAGATTTGCTTTCTCTCTTTTGTGATGCTCCCTCTCCCGACTTCATTTCGGTATGCGCTCGGTTTGGCACTGTGGGGTCAGGCGCTGTCGTCGTTGGCTCGCCGCCGTTGTTTTTTCTTTTTTTGTCTACTTTTTTGTCGTTCATTTTTTATCACCTCACATTTAGTATTTCCGCTTTGCACATCCTTTATCCTTTTCTTTTCTCATACGGTGATATTGATAAATTGCAATTTATCGGTCGGGCAACATCACAAATTCGGTAGGGCGTGGGCTTGTCTCCCGCCGAAAACCTTTCAATTTAAGTACACGACGTGTCTGTGAGGTAATGAAAAGTTTGTATTTTAGGGACAGGCGTTCACGGCAGACCTTAATGAATACCGAAATTTGTTTTTTTTCGGCGGGAGATAAACCCCTGCCCTACGAATAAAAAGGCGTCGCCCACACCGACAAGTCAAATTTTGAAAGCGACTCCCTCCGCCGCTGTCATCCTCGAGCGAAGCGAAGGATCTCGGCGGAATACCAGACATTTAAATCTAAAAATATTTCTTCAAGAGTTTTTTGAAGAGTTTGAGGGACTTTTTTGCAAAAAAGTCCCTCAAGAAAAAGACCGACAAATCAAAATTTGAAGCGACGAAAAAAATTTTTAAGAGGTCAAAAAGTTGGGACCGAGTCAAATCAAAATTGGCTCAGTCCCATAAAATTTAATTGTTATAATCAGATATAGAGGTCATCGAATATGTTGAGGACGGGAACAGGGAAGCGTCCGAGGCCGTCGGGACCTACGTTCAATAGGTAGTTTACGCCCATGGCGTTAAGTCTGTCTCTTGTCGCCTTGATATCCTCGGATTTTTTGTATGTGTCATATGAAGCATATCCCCAGGATTTTCCTGTCGTTGCGGGGCACTCGTAAAGACCTGTGCGTGAGCCTACGAGATATTCAAGAGAACGTGCGTTGATGACATCGGGCTTGGCTTCAAGCTTCGCACGGTCTACTTCCGTGAAGTTGTCTCCGCAGGAGCGATAGTCTCCTATGCCGTTTCCTATTCTTGAGTTTACAAGACAGTCGGGCTGATAGTGCTTTATCATATTGTAAAGCTCGATGCTCTGCGCTTCGGTCGACTGTACGGGGTTGTCACACCAGATAAGGCAGATGTCACCGTAATTTGTGAGCAATTCCTTTATCTGCGTCTTAATTTTGCCTTCAAAGCATCTTGAAAAATCCTTTTTATCTTCGTCGGGGAAGTCCCAATAGTTATTGGTTCGTCCCGCATATCCGCCGCCGTCTCTCTCGTGCCAGTCCATTTCCTGAGAATAGTACAAGCCTAATTTTAAGCCGTACTTAGCGCAGGAATTGGCTATTTCGCCTACGATATCACGCTTGAAGGGGGAGCCCGAAACGCAGTTGTAGTTGTCCCACTTACTGTCAAACAGAGCGAAGCCGTCGTGATGCTTACTCGTAACTACAAAATAGTTCATTCCCGCATCCTTAGCCCTCTTTACCCATTCGTCAGAGTTGAAGTAGATAGGATTGAAAACAGTAGCAAGTCTCTCGTATTCCGCATTGGGAATTTGTGCGCGGTGCTGTATCCATTCACTGTGGTAGGTGGAGTCGTTTCCCGTGCCCTGCTTACCGTTATGCTCGCCCGCAAGGAGAGAATAAAGACCGAAATGTATCATCATTCCGAAGTTACCCTGCGCAAACCAGGTCTTATTATCCATAGTAATAACCTCCAAAATAAAGCTTTCATTCTTATGATATAACGAAATGTGAGTTTCTTCAATGATAATAATTGCAGAAATACAATCAATAAATGATTAAAATTGAATTTTTCACACAAAAACAGCCTTTTTTATTGACTTGAATTGACCGATGTGATATAATTTGTATATAAAACAAAGGAGAGAAGCAAATGAAACAGTCAATGGTTTTTGCAGTTTACGGATGTACATACGTACCGCAAATGTGGGAGAAGCATTTTTGTTCAAGCTCAATAAACAGACTATATTATATCCATTCGGGAAGCGGCGGATATATGCTGCACGGAAAAAAATATCCCTTTGAAAAAGGGAAGATATATTTCATTTCTTCAAGCGCGGATGCAGTCGCCTATTCCGAGGAAAGCGATCCAATATTTCATTCGTATTGCGATTTTGAAATTCTCCCGACTATCATAACTCCGAAGGTCCTCTGCTTTTCTCCCGAGGAAAATTCCATGGACAGAGTCGCCGCAGAGGTTTTTAACGAGGGATGCCGAAGGGCTACGGAAAGACGTGAGAACGGTCTTTCCTTCGTCTTGCAGGAGAAGGAAGAGGCTCTTTTTCGCTCGGCAGTCCTCTATCTTACCGAGCGGGCAAAGGAAATTATGTCGGAGGATATCATAGACGATGAGGAAATATTGAAAGCCATTGAATATATGCATAAAAATATAGACAAGAAGATCACCGTCGAAAAAATAGCCGCCGACAGCTTTATGTCCGACGGAGGCTTTATTAAAAAATTCAAAAAATGCGTTGGTGTTACTCCGTATGTATATCTGCGAAACATAAGGCTGAACATGGCAGATTATCTTAAAGAGTTGGGATACACCCTCGAATATATAGCCGAAAAGGTCGGTTATTCGGACGCTGTCTCCTTAAATCACGCGATGAGACGAAACAAAAGCAGAAAAGACTGATTTTGTAAACTAAAGTTGTCTTAATTGCAAATGGAGGAAATGTCAAGCTCCACTATATCACGTCTGTTTCTGAAAGTAGTGTCAAAGGTTATAGCGCGTCCGTCTCTGCCAAAGCGGTCGTGGAGATCGCAACGGATATCGATTATATCCGGAGTAACAGAGCCGACTTCTGCTATCGGCTTTATTTCTTCGTCATTTCTCAGATCCTTGAACATTATCTGGTGTCCGTAGTTGTCGCCTATCATGAAGTGGTGTGTACAGTCGATAGTACAGTGAATATCATGGGTGTATTCGGGACAAATGCGTTTGAAGCTGCCTGTGTCGGTGTCTATGATGTGCAAGCCGAAGGGGTTGCCGTTCGGATCCTTTGATGCCGCAACTACTGTATTGTCATCATCCCACCAGTAGTGCGAGAATATGCTGTCGGTGAAAATTCGTTTTAGGTTGCCTTTCATATCTCCGATATATACGCTTGTACCCCAAGGTGCTTTGCTGACACTCTGCTTTTCGGGATCGGGGAAGTCGCGCACGAGCATTAAATATTTGTCACCCGACGGATTGAGATTGATGTGATTTATGACAAATTTTGCGTCATTCTTTCCTTCTATGGGGAAGTTCTTTATAATGCTTGCGTAGTCGCAGAGCATCGTTGCCTTTCCCGTTTTGAAGTCAACGTAGAAAACGCCGTCATCTGCAGGCGAGGGGATATCCTTGTATTTATCGGGGATAGAGCAATAGCCGTAGCCCGGACGGAAATCGTAAATTCGTGAGAAGTTCGCGGCGAGCCCATGAGTGCCGTCACGGGATATTGTGGCGGTCGCGCGTTCTGTCACCGTCTTTTTGCCCGTGAGCGTGTCAAGACAAACCGTGCGGTAAGCTCCGTCCTGCTCGATATTATAGAAAATAAGGTTTGGATTTTCCCAACCGTATTGAAGCAATGCGCCTTGCTGGAAGTTCCAAGCGGTAGTTTCGGCAATTTTAGTGAATTTACCGCCCTCAAGATATCCGAGCTCGGCTATATCGTCTTTTGTGGGTAAACGATCCATAAACTGTACCTTGTGGCAAAGATGCCTTTTTCCGTCCGCGCTGAACGGCATAAGATCGTAATATCCGTAAAAATAATGCGCATCATCGGGATTGAGTATTTTATGGGGAAATTCAGAATAAAACTTCTGTTTATCCATTTCAGTCTCCTTTTTGTTTTCAAATAAATTTTATTTAACTTAGGGCTTTTTCGGTTTTACCGAATGCGACAACCCATTTTCTTATTCGCGCCAGAGCGCACGTTTTCCCGTGGATACGGCATCCGCACCTGCGTTTATAGCGGATATTATTTCTGATTTGCTTTCTATAAGTCCACCCGCTATTATCGGTATGCGGACTTCTTTTTTTATCTGTGTAATAACCTTAGTAAGTAAGCCCGGCATAAGCTCTACCATGTCGGGCTTTGAGCTTTTTACCGCATCGATAGTGGTGTCTATGGAATGAGAGTCCACAATAAAAAAGCGCTGAACGGTAGAAAGTCCCAGCTCTCTTGCCGTTTTTATAAGATTTACTCTCGTGCTTATAATTCCGTCGGTGGAAAGAGCTTTCATGTAAGAAATTCCCGACGCATCCTTGCCTATGCCCTCGGCTAAGTCTATATGCACGAATATCTTCTTGCCGTGACTGTGAGCTTTTTCTATGTCCGCTTTAAGTGTGAGGATATCTGATGCGAGGTGGAATATAATATCCGCATCCGACTCAAGAGCATATTCCAGATCCTCGTCATTTCGTATTGCGGCGATAACAGGATAAAAATCGGAAATTTCCATAAAACTCTCCTTTAAGGATTTTCTTAATTCAAGTTTACTATGTTTAAAGCAATTTGTCAAGCGTTTGTTTATAAAATATTTTTTTCCAAAAACTATTGACAAAACAAAAAAACGGTGCTATACTGTATTACAGTAAATAGTACAGATAGCACACGTAATACAGAAAGGAGAAAAAATGAGTCTTATAAGCGTAGATCTGAGAAGCAGAACTCCTATTTTTGAGCAGATCGTTACCTGTGTAGAGGAGCTTGTGCTTCGCGGAATAATGAAGCCCGACGAGCAGCTTCCGTCGGTGAGAAGCTTAGCGTCCGAGCTGGGAATAAACCCGAACACTATTCAGAAGGCATATGCCGAGCTTGAAAACCGAGGGATCATCTATTCGCTCAACGCGAGAGGAAGCTTTGTTTCCTCCGAGATAGGAGAGCTGAGAGAGAGAAGCCGAGCGCAGCTTTTAAAAACCGTAAAGGAAAATTTTCAGGAAGCCTTGAAGCGCAAAATAAGCAAAAGCGATATAGAGGCGCTATTAAATGAAGTATGGGGGGACAAAGATGATACAAATTCTTAATGTAGATAAATATTATGACAAATATCTGTCTCTTGATTCAGCGAATGCCGAAATAAAGGACGGAACTATCTTCGGACTTGTCGGCAGCAACGGAAGCGGAAAAAGTACGCTTCTGCGAATTATGAGCGGAGTTTTCAAGCCCGAAAAGGGAAGTGTTCTATATGACGGCAAGGACGTTTTCGAAAATCCCGAGGTAAAAAAGAGAGTGCTTTATCTCTCGGATGAGCAGTATTATTTCCAGTATGCTACACTTAATGATATGAGGGACCTTTACAAAAGCGTCTATGAGAGCTTTGATACCGAGAAGTATAAAAAGCTCTGTAACCTTTTCGCTCTTAATCCCTCACGCAAGATAAGCACCTTTTCAAAGGGAATGAAAAAGCAGGCGGCATTTTTGCTCGCTCTTTCCTGCCGTCCCGACTATCTTCTCTGTGACGAGACCTTTGACGGACTCGATCCTGTTATGAGAAATTTAGTAAAGAGAATAGTTGCCGATGAGGCGGCAGAGCGTGGAATGACTACCATTATAGCCTCTCATAACCTTCGTGAGCTTGAGGACATATGCGATCATATCGCCTTGATACATAAGGCGAGAGTCGTCTTTGTAAGCGATATAGACACGATGAAGGATAATATGCACACCGTGCAGGCGGTAGTTTCCGAGAGCTTTACGCCCGAAGCGCTGTCGGGTATTAAATTTACAGGCTATAAGCGCAGAGGAAGCATGGTAAGCTTCGTCTGCCGAGGAAGCAAAGAGGAGATTACGGAATATATGGAGAAGCTTTCTCCCGAGTTCTATGAGCTTATCCCCTTGACGCTTGAAGAAATATTTATAAGTGAAATGGAGGAAAGAGGCTATGACAGTTCTAAATCGGATATCTGAGTTGTTTTCGCCTACGTATTATAAAAATTTAATGAAGCGAAGTTGGTCGCATTCGTTTATCTGCGCCATAGTGCTTTTCCTTGCTATGCCCGTGGCAACGCTCATAAATGTAAACAATATTATGGATAGCTTTTTGGCGTATGATAAAAAGCTCGGAAGAATAACAGATGCAATAACCGAGGGCTTTCAGTTTATATGGATAGCCCTGGCGGTAGCGGCGGCGGTATTTGGCGGCATTTTGCTTATGAATTTCCTGTCCGACAGAAAAAAGGCATATCTTTATCACAGCTTTCCCATAAAGAGAAAGACACATTATTTCTGCCATATTGCAGCCTGTGTAAGTGACTTTCTTATCGCATTTTTGTTCAATGTATTGCTGACTCTGTGCATCTTTATGGTAACGGGAGTCGCATATTCGGAGATAATTTCAGCCTTCTTTACATCGGTATCGATAGCCTTTGTATATTATATCCTCGCACTTTCGCTTACCGTGCTTGCGCTTACGCTCACAGGTCAGACGAGCGCAGTATTTCTTGTATTGCTCGCCATTGCTTTTCTGCCTGTAGGAATTTACTTCTCGGCGGTACAGCTTTTTGACTTCCACGAAAATTATTTCTATTTCGAGCATTTCTTACGTCCCGAAATAGTGACTCGTCTCTCGGCACCGATAAGATACATTTATCTGGTCTCGAACGAGACATCCTACAGCGCAAGAGAGGGAATAATTACCCTGCTCGTTTCCTGTGTCGTCTTTATAGGAGCATATTATATCTATAAGCGCAGAAAAATAGAGAGCGCGGGAACGCCCGTAGTCTCCTTCGCATTCGGCGAGGTCTTGAAATATATGTTCCTTTTTCCCGGCACCTTCTTCCTTGGCTGGATGTTCTATTCCTTGGGAAATGAAAGCTTCTTCTGGCTGATATTCGGATTTTTGTTCGGCGCATTTCTTGTTTTTCTGTTCTTCAATCTGTTCCTCTACAGAAGCCCGAGAAAGATGTTCTATGGCTGGAAATGGCTCTGCGTATTTGTCGCGCTGTTCCTTATTTTCTTCGCGCTTACGTTTTTAGCGACAGGTGAAAATATTCCCGATCCCGAAAAGTTAGACAGCGTGGATATCTATATAAGCGGAAACGAATATAGCTTCGAGGATGAAGAAAACAAAAAGGCTATTGTGGATTTCTCCCGAGATATGATAGCAGGGGCGAAGAACTACGGATTTTACAGCTACAGGCAGAGAATAATATTCAACAGAAATATGCTTTTCTCCGCTTCACGTTATATTCCTACGGCACGCACCGAGAGCGAAAGTAAACTTTTGTTGACATTGATGTATAGCACGGAGTATATTGCCCAGCTTGAAAAGCTTCTCAAGGAGGAGTACAAGTATACGCTTCCCGACTCGGATATGCAGTACGTGAGCTTTGAGGATGCGGGCTACTATTATGAATACAGGCTTGACCGAGGAGACATTATAGTAGACCGAGACGCTTTTATAACAGCAGCCCTGAAGGATATAAGAAATCCCAACAGATACGACGGACAGTATCTGGGATGCGTTCATCTTCACAACGTGAGCTTTGAGCTTTATTCTACGGATATAAACTGTCTTACAATGAATATTAACCCCGAATTCGGCGCACCGTATACCATCAAGGATATACTTGATGAAATAGACGAAAAGAAAAAGGATTCTATAAATAAGATAACCGTGACCGACACAAAGACAGGCAATGTCAAGTCCTATACGGGAAAAGAGGCGTGGGAGATATATAATTCCTGTATTTCACGCTCGCATTATAACATCTATAACCTTGCCGTGCATCCGAATTGCGATTACAGATACGAGATAGAGGTATTCTATACGGGTAATAAAGGATACGAGGGCGAGAGCTATGAGGCAAGCTACGAAAACCGTTTTATAAACGGAAAAATTCCTCTGTTCGTTTTAAATGATTTTGAATAAAAGCCGCACACATTCTGTTTCGGCGCATAGTATGATAGCGTAGGGCAAAGCCCACAAAAAAACGGAGGAATACATTATGAATAACAATTGTCTTTGCCATCTTTTTGATGATAACTGCACCTGGATCATCATTATAGCGCTCATCATTCTCTTTTGCTGCTGCTGCGGCTGCTAAACAGAGCGACGGCTATTTTTTAGCCGTATGACGCATATGAGAAGAACCGATTATGAAGCTAAAAAAGCGACATAGTCGGTTTTTCTTTTTTACATATTTTTATCCTCTGTCGCATATTATTGAATAACAAAATTAAAATATGGGGGATTTTTATATGTTTATTTGTTCTGTAAGAGCCGCTACGTTAAAATTTTTCGGCGCTGTTGCTCTTTCTCTTGTGGTACTTATCGCGCTTTTTGCTCTGCTTGAGCCTGCGAGCGTTGTAGCGGGCGGCGAGGTATATACCGAGGCGGCGAATTATTCGGGAATAAAAACAGAGGATGACAGAGTTTCATTCCTTTCACGCTACGGCTGGGAGGTAAGCGGCGCGCCTGTTTCCGAAAAGACCTTTACTATGCCCGAAAGCTTTGACAGAGTCCTTATCGGCTATAACGAGCTTCAGAAGGAGCAGGGACTCGACCTCTCCAAGTATAAAAAGAAAAAGGTAACAAGATATACCTATGAAATTACGAACTATGCCGATTATGAGGGCAAGGTTTACGCCAATCTCATAATTTATAAAAACAAGGTGATCTCAGCCGATATCTGTTCCGCCGATCCCGATGGCTTCGTACACGGACTCAAAAAGGAAAAATAATTTTTCGGATAAAAGACAATGAAGAATAAAAGACTTCTGAAATTTATCTATAACGGTCTCGTTCTGACGGCAGCCGCCATAATCATGCGCACCGTTTCGGTTTCTTTCAACGCCTATGTAACCTCAAGAGTGGGGGCTGAGGGGATAGGGCTTTTTACGCTCACACTCAGTATTTACGGCTTTGCTGTGACCTTTGCCACGTCGGGCGTAAATTTGGCGGCTACCAGACTTATAGCGGAGGCTATGGCAAGAGATGACGAAAAAGGCGCAAAAAAAGCTCTGAGAGCCTGCCTTCTTTATTCCGCAATTTTTGGCTCGGCTGCCTCGCTCTGCCTTTTTTTCGGCGCGGATTTCATAGGAAAAACTCTGCTTTCTGATATAAGAACAATTCCGTCCCTGCGCTTGCTTTCACTCAGCCTCGTTCCTATCTCGCTTTCCTCAAGCCTGAACGGATATTTTACCGCGGTGCGCAGAGTGTCAAAAAATGCCGCCTGTCAGCTTTTTGAGCAGGCGGTAAAAATTACGGTTACCGCATATGCGCTGTCACTGTTTTTGCCTAAAGGAATAACATATTCCTGTATGGCGCTTGTAGGCGGCGGCGCTATATCCGAATTTGCCTCCTTCTTTTTTCTGCTTGCGGAATATATAGCCGACAGGCATATTCACGCAAAAAAGCTTTCAGCCGAGTCGGGCACTAAAACAAAAAAAGGAGCGCTCGCCAAGGCTCTGCTCGGAATTTCTGTTCCCGTGGCGCTCAGCGCATACGTGCGCTCGGCACTTGTGACCGTAGAGCATATCCTGATACCGAAAACACTTTCCGAGAGCGGTGCCTCTAAGGGAAGCGCGCTCGCCTCATACGGCAGACTGCACAGCATGGCGCTTCCAATAGTGCTTTATCCCATGGCGGCGCTCACGGCATTTGCGGGACTGCTCATACCCGAATTTGCCGAGAAGACCGCCGCAAATGACAAAAATGCGGTGTCGGACATGGCGGAAAACGCCATACATTATACATTGCTTTTTTCTGTGGGATGCGCGGGGGTGTTAGCCGTGTTTGGCAATTCTCTCGGCGCTCTCATATATAATTCAGGTGAGGCGGGCGTGTATATCACTCTGCTTGCGCCTGTTGTTCCAATAATGTACCTTGATCACGTGACCGACGCTATGCTGAAGGGCATAGGAAAACAGGTATACTCTATGGTGGTGAATATTTCCGACTCTGTCTTAAGCATTCTGCTCGTTCTGCTCATTCTGCCGAAAATGGGGGCGGTCGGTTATGTTTTAGTCATAATAATAGCCGAGGTCTTTAATTTCTCACTAAGCATTACGGGACTGACGGGTGCCGTTTCCTTTCGTTTTGCGCCCTTACGCTCTTTATTTCCTCCGCTTGCTTCGGCTTTCATATCGGGGAGCCTGTGCAAGACCTTGCCATTCGGAGAAAACGCTATCGGGCTTTGCGTGAAGATACTCCTTTGCGTAGCTTTGTACCTCGTTTTTGTTATTGTTTGTGAAAAATTCATCTGCCAAAGAAATAGCAAAGAAAGAAAAATTTCTGCTTAAAAAACACATTTTGCATCTTTTTACAGTCTTTTATTTTGTGTTTACAGTCTTTTATTTTGTGTTTTCTATTGACTTTTGTTGAAATTTGCTGTATAATACCATATATGCTATGCTACCCGAAGCATATATTTCACAAAATAAAGGAGTGTGGTTTACAACTCATGGGTACTGATGGGTGGTTGCTAACCATCATTTATATTCTGCTCGTTGTGCTTTCCGCATATTTCTCGGCAGTTGAGAGTGCTTTTGCGGGAATGAACAGAATAAGAATCAAAAATCTTGCCGAAAACGGAGACCGACGTTCAAAGTCTGCACTGTACATATCCGAGCACTTTGACAGAACGCTTTCCACTATTCTTATCTGCAATAACCTTTGCAACATAGGCGGCGCGTCTATCGCGACAGTCATTTCGTTTAAGGTCTTTGCAATACTTAAGGAGAGCGCAAATGTCAGTCTGAGCGAAGCGGCGGAAACAGCTATCGCTACCGCAGTTACTACTATAATTGTTTGTATAGCCGGTGAAATTCTGCCGAAAAACTACGCAAACGTAAATAGCGATAAGGTTGTCCTTGCGACAGCGCCTTCGCTTCGATTCGTTATGGTAATCACTTTCCCTGTCGCTATAATTTTTGTGGGTATTACCCGACTTTTGACTTCCTTCTTCAAGACAGAGGAGGAGCCGACAGTGACAGAGGAGGAGTTATCCACTATTATCGAAAATGTCGAGGATGAGGGCATTATCGACGAGGAGCAGAGTGACCTGCTTCAGTCTGCGCTCGAATTTTCCGAGACTAATGTAGCAGACGTTCTTACAGTTCGCGACGATATAGTGAGCGTTGACGTTTCTATGTCGAACGAAGAAATTCTTAACATTATAAGTAATAATAAGTATTCCCGTATGCCGGTTACCGACGGCGACCTTGACAATATTGTCGGAATACTTATAGTTAAAAAGTTCCTTCGTAAATATATTTCAAAAGAGAATTTTTCTGTACGTGATATAATGGCTGAGCCGTATTTCGTTCCGCTTGAAGCGATAATCGATGACGAGCTTAAGAAAATGAGTCACGAGAAGAATTACATGGCAGTAGCTAAAGATAAGTCAGGTAAGACCTTAGGCATCATAACCATTGAGGACTTCCTTGAAGAGCTGGTAGGAGAGATCTGGGACGAGGATGACGTCGTAAACGATAACTTCATAAAGCTCGGCGGCAATCGCTTTAAGGTGAGCGGAAGCTTCTCCTTTGCCGAGATGATAAAGAATATCGGATACGAGATAGACGTTTCTCATTATGAGAACAAGTCGGTGCAATCCTGGGTTCTGGAAATTCTTGCGCATATGCCCGAGGAGGAAGAGGAGTTCGAGTGGAATGACTTGACAGTCACAATTCTCGAGCTTGATGAGAACCGCATTAAAAAGATCGAAGTAAAGCTGAATACGCCCGAGCTTGACGTTTCCTCCGACGAGGACGGAGAAAAAGCCGAAGAGGAAACCGAAGGCAAAGAGCAGAAGGAGGCGGCTTCGATATGACAGTAATTATATTTTTAATTGTTTTGATTTTGCTTTCCGCATTCTTTTCGGGTACGGAAATCGCATACACCTCGGTAAACAAGCTCCGTTTGGACTCGCTTGCCGAGAACGGAAAAAAGAGTGCTTCGCTTGCAAAGAGAATAACAGAGGACTTTTCCCGTGCCCTCGGCACTATACTTGTCGGAAACAATATAGTAAATATTACTATATCCACGGTTTCCACAATGCTTGTCACACGTCTTTTAGGGGATGCCGCAAAAGCGGTAGCTATCGTTACGGGTATAGTCACGCTGATTATTCTTATCTTCGGCGAAATATTGCCGAAAACGTTGGCAAAACGCTTTTCCTTAGCAATTTCCTGTGCGGTCGCGCTCCCGCTCAGAATAATTATGATAATCCTTGCTCCCGTATCCGCGCCCTTTAACGCTATAGCGAGAGGGGCGATCAGACATTGGACAAAGGAGGAGGACAAGCTCCCGACCGTTACAGAAGAAGAACTTTCGGGCATTATCGAGACGGTCGAAGAGGAGGGCGTTATAGACGAGGACAAGGGTGACCTGCTCCAGTCTGCGCTCGAATTTTCGGATATCAGTGTCGGCGAGATACTTACCCCGAGAATAGATATGACGGCTATAGACGTAGATGCGGATATAGAGGATACCATAAAGGTTGCATTAGAGTCTCCGTTCTCACGCTTGCCCGTTTATGAGGGAGATATTGACCACATAATAGGCGTTCTGTATGTAAACAGACTGCTCAAGCGTGTAGCTACAAACAAGGAATTTGCTTTGCGCGATATCCTTTTTGAGCCTTGCTTCTTCCATAAAACAATGAAGCTTCCCGTAGTCCTTTCGGAAATGCGCAGACTTCATATTCATATTGCCGTTGTAATAGACGAGTACGGCGGTACTATGGGTGTCGTTACTATGGAGGATATCTTAGAGGAAATAGTCGGAGATATCTGGGACGAAAGCGATGAGATAAAGGTCGATTTCGTCGAAAAATCCGAAGGCAATTATGAGGTCAACGGCTCTGCAAACATCTATGACTTCCTTGAATTTATCGAGGTTGACAGCCGTGATTTCGAAAGTGAATATACCACCGTCGGCGGTTGGATAGTTGAAATGCTTCAGGCAAATCCCGCCGAGGGCGACAGCTTCGAATACAAAAACATTTATGTAATTGTAACCGAGGTAAAGGACAATATAGTAAACAAGGCGACGGTTGTAGTAAAACAGGAGCAGCCTGAAGAAGAATAAAAATTGAGGTAATTTAGTAAATGAAAGCACGAAAAAACAAAATAATATCAAAAGGCTTTTATAAATCTAATATACCCTTTATTAGGGGATAGCGAGCAGCTATCCCTTTTCTTTTTTAAATAAGTTAACTTTTTAACAATATTATAGAGGTGAAAAAATGTCATATACGTTTAAAGGCGGTGTTCATGTTACAGAGCATAAGAACACGGCAAGAAAACAGGTAGAACAGCTACCGAGCCCCAAGACCGTCTCTATTCCGCTTTCTCAGCACATAGGCGCTCCCTGTAAGTGTCTTGTAAAGGTCGGAGATAAGGTGTTGAAGGGTCAGATGATAGGTAATGTCGAGAGCGGTCTCGGCTGTCCCGTGCACAGCAGTGTTTCGGGTACTGTAAAGGAGATAGTGTTCAAGCGGAACGCTATGGGCGCAAACGTTGAAAATGTCGTTATAGAAAATGACGGCGAGGATATATATGCTCCCGAAATAACCTATGCTGACAGAACTCTTGAGGAAACTTCTCCCGAGGAGCTGATAGAAATAGTAAGAGCGGCAGGAATTTCGGGTATGGGAGGCGCATCCTTCCCGACCTATGCAAAGATTTCTTCCGCAAGAGGCAAGGTTGATACGATGATAATAAACGCCGCAGAATGCGAGCCGTTCATTACCGCTAACAACCGCCTGCTCATAGAGCATCCCGAATCTGTAATAAAGGGAACAAAGGTATTGCTCCACGCTCTCTCTCTTTCAAAGGCTATCATAGCGATAGAGGACAACAAGCCGACAGCTATAAAAATTATGGACGGTCTTACAGAGGAAAGCGAGGAGATAGATGTAAGGGTCGTAAAGACCAAGTATCCTCAGGGCGACGAGCGCCAGCTCATATTCGCTTTGACAGGCAGAGAGCTTCCTCAGGGCAAGCTTCCCGCAGACGTGGGCTGTGTAGTGTTTAATGCCGAGACTGCGTCGAAGGTGTTCCGTGCGTATAACAGTAATATGCCGCTTATTGAGAGAATAGTAACTGTAGACGGAGACTGTATCAAGGAGCCTAAAAATATAATGGTTCCGATAGGTACATCCTACCGTGACTTGATAGAATTTTGCGGAGGCTTTGTAAAAACTCCCAAGACTATAATAAACGGCGGCCCTATGATGGGCTTCGCTCAGTGGGATATAGATGCTCCCGTAACTAAGGGAACATCCGCTATACTTGTCCTCTCGGAGGATATGAACAAGTCATATGACCAGCCGCACGAGTGCATTCGATGCGGAAGATGTGTAAAGGGCTGTCCTATGCATCTTATGCCTAACTACATGGCGGCGTTCTCCCGCAAGGGTATGTATCTGGAAGCTGAGGACTTCGGAGTCATGAGCTGTGTTGAATGCGGCTCCTGCTCCTTCGTTTGCCCTGCGCACGTTCCGATAGTTCAGTATATACGTGTGGCAAAGACCGCATTAAGAGCAATAAAGAAGTGAGGTTTTTATAATGGATACAAATGTTGAATACAAAGCAGAGGGTGTAGAAGCCGAGCAGGATATGCTTTCACTGCTTCCCGATAAGCTCACCGTCTCCACCTCTCCTCATATAAAGCACAAGGACAATACAGGCAGACTTATGCTCGATGTGATCATTGCGCTGCTGCCCGCGCTTGTGTTTGGAATTTATTATGCATTTTCAAATGACGTGAAATACGGACTCAATTCCGTGTTTCTCACGCTCGTATCGGTCGCTGCCTGCGTATTCTTTGAGTGGGGCTTCCAGAAGCTTAACCGCAGACCTGTGACTGTAGGCGATTTCTCAGCGGCGCTTACAGGTGTTCTGCTCGCTATGAACGTGCCCGCAACGCTTCCTGTATGGATGATAATAATAGGCGCGTTCTTCGCTATAGTTGTTGTAAAGCAGCTCTTCGGCGGTATAGGAAAGAATATAGTCAATCCCGCGCTTGCCGCAAGAGTAGTGCTGTTTATGTCCTTTGCCGATTATATGAGCGGAAGCGCTTATGCGCTCGATGCGGAAGCGTCGGCTACCCCCTTGGTCTCTCTTAAGGCAGGTGACCTTTCGGGGATTGACATTCTCGATTTGTTTATCGGTAAGACAGATGGCTGTATAGGTGAGCTTTCCGCACTCTTGCTCATACTCGGCGCACTCTACCTCTTTATCCGCCGTGTAATAACCTGGCATATTCCTGTCGCTTACATCGGCACTGTCGCTATTTTATGTGTCCTTTTCCCTATAGGCGGAGCAGACAGAGTTACGTTTATGTTAGCCGAGCTTCTCTCGGGCGGCCTTATGCTTGGAGCGCTCTTTATGGCTACCGATTACGCGACATCTCCCGTAACACCTAAGGGAAGAATAATCTACGGTGTGATAGCAGGTCTTATTACGGTATTTATCCGCTTCTTCTGCGGGAATCCCGAGGGCGTATCCTTCGCTATTCTTATTTCCAATCTTCTCGTTTGGTACCTCGATAAATTCACACGCCCCAAAAAGTTCGGAGGTGTAAAAAGATCATGACAACTAAACTTAACATCTTTTATTACATCAAAATAGGCGGAGCACTTCTGCTCATCTGTGCCGTTATGGCAGGTCTCGTCGCGGGAGTTCACACTCTGACAGAGGGCAGAATTGCCGAGTATAACGAGAACAAGCGCTCTGCGGCTTTCCGTGAATTCTTTCCCGAAACCGCAAGCAGTAAGCTTTCCGAAAAGACATCCGACACGGTAAACGGCATATATGAGCTTTATAACGCGGAAAACGCTCTTATAGGGTATGCGGTGGACGTTTCGGCGGCTGGCTACGGCGGTCTTATTAAGCTTATGGTAGGTATAGCTGATGACGGCTCGGTGCAGGGTGTAAGCGTTATTTCCCATGCGGAAACAAAGGGCTTGACATCAAGTGAGACGGCGGGCGCATACTTTGCGCAGTTCGAAGGCAAAAAGGGCGAGCTTAAGCTCGGTAGTGATATCGATGCTATGAGTGGTGCGACAATAAGCTCCAAGGCGGTACTTAAGGCAGTACAAACGGCTTTGGCACTCAATTTGGGAGAGGAGGCAGAATGATGAAGAAAAAAGGCTTTTTCCTTTCACATCTTAAGGAAGGTATTCTTGATAAAAACCCTGTTCTTGTTCAGCTTATCGGTATGTGTCCTACGCTTGCGACCACCGACAGTGTGAGTAAGGCGATAGGTATGGGACTTGCCGCAACCGCGGTTTTGGCATTCTCCAATCTCTTTATTTCTCTTTTGAGAAAATTCATTCCCAAGCAGGTAAGAATTGCTTCTTACATAGTAATCATCTCGGGATTTGTTACTGCGGTAGAAATGCTTATGAACGCATATCTGCCCTCACTTTATGAATCTCTCGGAATATTCATTCCGCTTATAGTTGTAAACTGTATAATTCTTGCCCGCGCGGAATCCTTTGCGTCAAAAAATCCCGCGCTCCCGTCTCTTTGGGATGGTGTATGTATGGGACTCGGATTTACCTTTGCGCTCATTCTGCTCGCCACAGTCCGTGAAGTATTCGGATACGGCACCTTCTGCGGAGTTTCGATTTTCGGCAGCTCTTATACACCTATTTCCTTTCTTGTTTCCGCACCGGGCGCGTTTATCATGCTCGGTACGCTTATCGCAACCGTGGGTAAGATAAGAAGCATGTCGGAAAAGAAGGCAAGACAAAAGGCAAAGCCTGAAAAAACAGTTGAATGTGAAAAAAAGGAGGTTGAGATAAATGGCTGATATTTTTGTAATGATGCTGACAGCCGTTCTTATCGAAAACTTTATTTTCTATAAGTTTATGGGCTGCTGTCCCTTCCTCGGTGTTTCGGATAAGCCATCGACTGCGCTCGGTATGGGCTGTGCTGTCATTTTCGTAATGACACTTTCCTCTGCCGTTACGTATGCGGTATATGAGTATATCCTGACTCCCTTTAAGCTCGAATATCTCAAGACGGTCGCTTTCATTCTCGTTATTGCGGCATTGGTTCAATTTATTGAGATGTTCTTGCAGAGATATTTACCGGCACTCTACGGCGCATTGGGAATTTTTCTTCCTCTTATAACTACCAACTGCGCGGTTCTCGGTGCGGCTCTTCAGAATATCGACAACGGATATAACTTCCTTGAGTCTGTCATTTTCGGCTTTTCGGCGGCGCTCGGCTTTACTCTTGCTATAGTAATATTTGCGGGCGTAAGACAAAAGATGACCTTTGCTAATCCCCCCAAGGCGTTTGCGGGATTTCCTATCACGCTTGTTGCGGCAGGACTTGTCGCTATGGCTTTTGCGGGCTTCTCGGGCTTTAGCTTCGGTTGAGGATAAGGAGAAAAGCATATGGATAATATTTTGATTTCAGTTTTGTGGTTTGCATTGCTCGGACTCGTTTTCGGACTTATTCTTGCCATAGCATCTAAGGTGCTTGCCATAAAGCGCGACGAGCGAATAGAACAGATAGAAGAATGTCTTCCCGGCGCTAACTGCGGTGCCTGCGGTTATCCCGGATGCTCGGGATATGCTTCGGCAGTCGTTAAGGGCGAGGCGAAAATAGGCGGATGCCTTGCCGGCGGAAACGCCTGCGCTCAGGCAATAGCGAAAATTATGGGTGCCGAAGCGGAGAATATGGTAGAGCGTCGCGCTCAGGTGCTTTGCTGCGGAACTCACGATCAGTCAGAGCGCAAGTATATCTATGACGGCGCTCCCGACTGTCTTTCGGCTGCCAAGCTTGGCGGTGGAGATAAGCTCTGCCCCTACGGCTGTCTCGGTCTCGGAAGCTGCGCCAACGTTTGTAAATTCGATGCTATAACAGTTGAAAACGGCGTGGCAGCGATAGACAGAGACAAATGTACAGGCTGCGGCGAATGTACCAAGGTCTGCCCCAAGCATATAATCCAGCTCGTTCCCGTAGATAAGATATACAGAGTTGAATGTATGTCCGAGGACAACGGAAAGCTTACGCGCTCCTACTGTAACGTGGGTTGTATAGGCTGCCGCATCTGTGAAAAGAATTGCGAAAGTGATGCTATCCATGTAGTCGGCTCAAAGGCTACCATAGATTATGATAAATGTACAAACTGCGGTGTCTGTGCCGAGAAATGTCCGAGAAAGATAATCCGTACAATAGATAGCGCGAACAACCGTGTTTACGTAAAAGAATAAGCTTATATAGCGTGTTTTTCTCGCAGAAAACACGCTATATTTTGTTTCATAATAAAAGTCAAAATTTATTATATTTTTTTGCACAATAAACATATGAAAAAATTGTGCAAGTATACAAATTTTATGCAAGCATATTGACATGACTATAATAATAATGTAAAATATATATTATACAATGGACATATTATAATGTACATAAATAAAAAGCAAAGGGGATTTTAATTATGAAAACTCGAATTCTTTCATTTTTCCTCGCTGTGCTGATGATAATGACATCGGCACCTCTGTTCGTTATACAGAGCGGAGCGGAGGAAGCGTCTCAGGCGACTGACGAAGCATACGATTATGATGCTCTGTACGTTCCGGGCGCTGTGATCAAATATGACTTCTATGATTTTACTGATGACGGCTCGGTTATTACTACCGCTGACGGCTACGGCGGTGTGTATAAAATCGAAAAGGCAGGATACACTTATGGCGGCGTCGGTGTTTATAAGAGAGACCGACATGTTCGTTTTTACGATCAGGAGGAGACCGAAAACGGTAAGATGTATGCGGTAAGCTATATGCAACCGACAAAACCCGATCTCACCGCTTCGAAGGGAAAGACATATACCTTCCAGTTCGTTGTTAAGTATGCAAAAAATGCAGGACATCTCGATCTTCCTCATGCCAGAATGACCTTTAAGAATAACGGCGGCTATATCGATATGGCTTCTGCAACACAGCTCTTGCAGAAAAAAGTGAATGACGCTAATGCGTGGATTTCCACATCTACCTTTACAAATGAGTCGGGAGCCGCAAACTCGGGAGTTTTGGTAGGGGATACCAACTATATCAGCTGCTTCGCTTTGTACGACAGCGAGAACCTGAATCCTTATTCGGGCGCAGGTACTGTAAAGGTCGCTGTTGAGATAGGTGATATGAAAAAATCCTTCGAGTATTCCTATACTGCGGATAATCCGATAAGTGCGGGATATGTGGGATTAGGCGGATACGGCAAAAGCGGAGAATTCTACGCTTACCGCGTATACGACAGAGAGCTTACCGAAGCAGAAATAAAGCAGAATCACTTCGCAGACCTTGCAAAGTTCTACAGATTCGATCCGAGTGATATAGAAACACTCTTTGATATGCCCGACTACCTGTTTGAACCTGCATATACCAATACTCTGAAGCTTAGAGTAGACGCCGATATAACCGTTGCGGAAGGACAGGCGGCGTTCAAAAAGATTCTTAATGAAGCTGTAGAAAACGCTTTGGCAACGCTCAGAGATTCCTATTACGTAACAGACGGACTTGTTTTCCGTGCCGATTTCTTTGATGCTACGACAGATGATTATCTTGTAGGTAATACAGCATTGCTTACCGCTACGAAAAAGTATGCGGGAACAAAAGCCGATTACGAGAAATTCATAAAATATGCATCATCTGCAAATATGTATCTTTCAGCAGGATATTCGGCTACGAAGGATACAAGCTGGCTCTTCGAGGACGTTACACGTAATTACAAGGTGAATACAGGTAGTGCAGAGCTTCGTTATGTGCGCTCCGAGTTTGCATTGCTCCTGGATGCCGCTTGTGAGGGCAAGGAGATAACGATAGATTATTCTCAGGCAAAGCCTGTCGTTACATATAAGCAAGACGGTCAAGTGGTTGGAACGGTGACATATGAAAAATATGCTCAGAGCTCGACTCCAAGCCTTAACGCAAAGGCACGTAAAACTTTCCTCGATGAGCTTAAGCAGATGTTAGTGGATGCTTATGCTAACCTTCCCGCATATCCTAAGACACGTATGGGAGCAGCGACTACCGCAGGCGCTGAGAACCTTATAACCGAAAACGATGACGGAAGCGTTGGTGTAATTTACGGTGGAGCGACAGAAGCAGATAAGCTTGTATATACTTTCAAGCCCATTACCGCTAATAAAACCTCGGCATTTAATATATATCTTTTCTATGCTTACACCGAGGTAGAGACCGAGTGGTTCAGATCCAAGTACGGATATGACGGATTTTTCCTTGACGGAATCTGGTCGCAGACTGTAACCTCATCTACCTTCCGTAACGGCTCACTTTCACTCGGATATAAGACATCTATAACTCTTAACGGTATGATAGCCGGTAACGGCTCGGCATTGAGTGATATGTCTATCCAGTACGTTTACAGCAACTCACCCAAAATGGGCTCTATAGCCAACCAGAACAGTGTTCAGTGGTATATGCCGCTTTCACGATTGACCGTTGGAACGACATCAAACGGACTCACGCTCAGCAATGCTGAGCAATACTGTGCAATTCAAGGATTTAACGCTACCACTGTCAGCGAAATGAAGCTTTCGAACACAGATGTTACAGATTTTGTATTCTGGTTTGACCGCACCGAAGGAAATGCGGGTACAGGCGCAGGCAGAGCACTCTTTGGCGGTATTATAAACGGCACAGATATCCCTCGCAAATATTTTCCCGGCGATGCCGAGGATGGTGCATATACCTTGGTAAACAGGGCGCAGGGCATCAACTTAGGTACAGGCGGAAATATCAATCTTTACGCTATGCGTGTATATGACAGAGTAATCAACGCAGACGAAGTAAAGAGCAATCATATTTCGGATATGATGAATTATTATGATTTCAGCGTGCTTTCCTTCCTCTCACTTACGGATGAGCAGAAGGAGTGGGTCATTTCCGAAATCTCAAAATTGACATTTGAAAGCTTCAAAGTAGCAGACGTTTTCCCTGCATCTCCCGATAAAGAAGCGGCTAATGCCTATTTTGAAAACCTCGTTGCATGGTCGAAGCTTGAATTCAAGACCCCGACAGGACTCAGTGGTACTCTTGCCGAAGAGCTTCAGACCTTGGTAGACAGCTTGACTTGGGATAACTACAAGGATAAAGCTGACCCTGCCGCGGAGGCACAGGCTGCTTATGACAAGTTTGTAAATGAGAATATACAGAACGGCTTTTATAACACCATGTATACGACCGACGGTCTTATATTCCGCGCAGACTTCTTCGATGCGACCGAAAGTGATTATCTCACGGGAAATCCCACTCAAACATTGGCAACCTTGAAGTATGCGGGTCAGAAATCCGACTATACCAAGTTTATCAAGTATGCCGCACGAAGCACCTTCACTCTCGACGGTTGCTATACCACATCTCCCGAAACAAGCTGGTTCTTCGAGGACTTTAACAGAGATTACCTTAAAAACACCGGAACACCTTCTGTACAGTGGGCGAGAAATGAGTTCACTTTGCGCTTGGAGGCTGCCTGCGAAGGCAAAGGCATTGATATTAAAATATCCGACGATCAGAAGAGTGCTACGGTAACCTATACCAAGGCAGGAGAAGCCGACGTTGTAAAGACCTACAATTATTATACGAACTATGCAAGCGGCTCTCTTAACAATTTAGCAAGAGCAAATGTTCTTTCGGGAATAAAGGCACTCTTGGTTGAGTTTTACGACAGACTTCCCGCATATCCTAAGACTCTTATGACATCTGCAAAAATTGATGCTGCCGCAAATCTTATAACCGAGAATGATGACGGAAGTATAGACGTAATTTACGGCGGCGCTACCGAGGCTGATAAGCTCGTATATACATTTACACCTAAAGCTCCCAATAAAGAGTCGAATTTCAATATATGTCCTTTCTCTCAGATTACCGAGATCACCAGAGAATATTATATAAATAAGCACGGCTTTGACGGATATTATCAGAACGTTATCTGGACTAACAAATTTGCTGCTTCAAAATTCAATAACGGCTCTTACTCTCTTGGCGCGGGTAGCCCCTTGAATGTAAATGTCACAAGAGATGCGGAAGGCAATTACTTCACCGATGCATCGGTTCAGTATATTTACAGTAATAAGGTTGCAAGCGGCGCGGCTACGTGGTACGTTCCCTTTGCGAGATGGTCTACAACCACTAACGGAGTACTCAAATTTGGTCTTTCGGACGCATCCTTGAGCCCTCTTAAGAATTTTGCTACCGCAACGACCGATATTGAAGCTTATGCAAGTGATATAAATGACTTTGTATTCTCATTCTCACGCCCTGACGGAACTAATGCTTCTCAGTCGGGAAGAATGAAGGTCAGTGCTATTTTCAACGGCACAAAGGTAGACGATAAGTATTTCCCCGGTGAAGCAGGTGCAACCGACGGCACTTATACAACGAATCCCAGTACCGACGGCTTCAATATAGGCGTTAACGGAGACCTTACAATGTACGCTATACGTGTATATGACAAGGTCGTAACCGAAGCTGAGGTGAAGCAGAACCACTTAGCCGATATGTATGGCTATTATAAGCTTCCGGTTATCAATTACCTTGATCTTCAGCCTTATCAGAGACAGGCGGTAGATAATGAGGTTTCAATGTGGAACTTTGACACCTATGAAACTAAGGAAGAAGCTCAGGCGGCATATGAGGAGCTTGTTTTGGAGGCATCTGAGATGAATCTCCCCGAGCTTACCGAGCTTGTTGACTTCCTTGGCTATTCCACACGTATTAATTCTTATCCCGGCATACGTGCTCAGTTCACTATGAACGAAGAAAATTTAGCCGCACTTGAAGAGCAGGGATACAATGTCGAGGTCGGCGTGATCATGGCTATAAGCGACGGAAAGGAATATTCCGATCTTACAGTCTATAACAACGAGGGAAGCTATGAGACAGTAGCCGAAAAAGCATTGTGCCGCGCGGTTTACAAAACAGGCGAGGGCGAAGACGGCTATGTTGCTAATTCCTTCATAAAGGACGGAAAGCATAATTTTGTATACGCTATAGTCTATGAAAAAGAAGCTGTACAGACCGCTGAATACTACACTACCAACTGTATGTACAGAGGTTACGCTGTAGCAAAGAAGGAAGGCAGCATAGATATCGTTGTATATTTTGACTGTGGCTCTGACCTCTTTGGCAAAGATATTTCTATCTATGAGCTTACGGCATACCATGCATATGAAGAAGGCACGAAGGCAACCGACGATACCTTCCTCGATGTTATTGAAAAGGCAGGATATACTACAGATATGAAGGACGCTATAGCACTTCTTAACGATTGTAATACCAAGTTTGCCGCGGGCGAGGAAATAACCTTCAGCGATCTTAACAAGCTTTATAACTATCAGCTTAAAGCCAATAAGGATTCCTGTTTCAGAGCGCAGATGAAGTATTACGAGCCGAACGGTACACTCACACTTGAGAAAGGCTCGAATGATGACCTTTATGACCTCATAGATACATTCTGGGGAATTTATAATACAAAGCTTGGCGTTGACATAAGAGATTCGCTCTATGAGATAGGCTCAGGCTCTGTTGAGGTTTACTTCGAAGATATTTCGGATACAGTAGAAGGAAATAAAAAGGCTTACGAGTACGTAACAGGCGATGATGTTGTCTTCAAGCTTGCGCTTCGTCAGAAGGGTACAAACATACTCTTCCCCTGCACGTCCTTCACTTATAAGTACAGAATTGACGGTGTAGTGGATGCGAACGGCAAAACTATAGAATATACAGGAACTCAGGCTGATGATGACGGTATATTTGAGCTTACGATACCCGCAAGTAAAATAGCTGAATCTACAACCCTCACGGCAAACAAGGGCGCTCTTATAGAGCTTCTTGTAAATGCGTCTTCCGAAGAAGCATCGCTTCTATGCGAGGGCGGTGCTACCAATAAGGGTTATGCGGGCAGTGTTGTCATCAACTTTGACGACCTTAAGCCTACACAGCCTAAGCCCGATGATTACGAAAGTTTCTGGGCAGAGCAGATAGAGAGACTGGAGAACACAGATCCTACAGACTCGACCGTTCCGACAGAGTCGACAAGATATTCGGCTACAACCCATGAGGATATCGTTATCGCTCATGACGTTGACCTTACTAACTATTTCCATATAACGAAGTTCGATAAGGCATTGCTTGCCTCTTACAGAGAGAAGGGACTCAGCTCGGCGTCAGACACTTATCTCGACAGCTATGATGTTTATGAGATATCCTTGAATGCTCCGGGTCCTAACCCCACAACAGGAATTCTTACTATTCCTAAGAACAAGACAAATCTTAATGCATCTCTCAGCTTTGCGGGCTACGGAGTTTCCTCACCTGCCCCCTCGTTCAGTAGCAGTTCTATAATCTTCAACGTAACACATCACGGTTATCCCATCGGTCAGGCTAAGGATTATTACGATCAACTGTTCAAAAACGGCGGAATTCTTGGTTCTTACGGCTTAGGCAAAAACAAGCCCAACAGCACGTATATAAACAAGGATGACTGCTACATTCTCTATATGTTCTTACGTAATTTGCAGGCGGTACGCTTTATAGACGAGTGCCTTGACAAGGATACTACAGGACTTGCGGCAGATGCACAGGAGCTTTATGCTAACCTCAAGAGAGCTTATAGCGGAAAAATAACCCTTGCGGGCGGAAGCATGGGCGGATATCAGACTATAGGAACGGCGTCTCTCGCATCTATGGCGGGATATAACGTAATTAAGGCATCTCCCTCCGTTCCTGCATTGTGTAACGCTGCGGGATATACGCTCGAGGGCAGAGTAAATAACATTTTCGGCTTCGGTTATGAAATTACCGATAACGGTAAGGACTATAACAATATGGACTACTTCGACGGCGCATTCTTCGCTGAATATATCGAATGTGAGACTGTATTCACAAAGGTAGGTCTCGGAGACTATACATGTCCTCCTTCGGGTATCATAATCGCATACAATGCGCTGAAATGCAAGAAGAGCATGAATCTTTATCAGAATGCTCAGCACGACTACTGGCCTACACGTGTTGTTGGCGGTGTGACAGAAGATACAAATCCTGTTTATACATTTGCATCCGAGGCTGTTACAGAATAATAAAACCAATTCCGAAAACCGCATAAACTGCGGTTTTCGGAAAAATAATAAGCAGTATTATATTTAACATTGATTTTTTGACACTTTTGTGTTATACTGTTCCATTATCAGTAAAGGCAGGTAAAACTTTTGGAAAATTCTTTTTTGAGCTTGATATATCCGAGTGAGCAGACAAAGACATCTCATTCTGTCGCTTCTGCTTTGCCCAACATAAGCGCGGAGGTTTGCGAGGAGTTGGGGCTTTCCCGTATTTTTTCATTGAAAAACAGCGATATAAGATATTTCTTTACCTGCGACAGAGAAGTGATAGAGTACAGGCAGGAGGCTCTTACGGATATTATGAACATTTCCGAGCTTTCGGAGACGTTAAACAGAGCATTGCCAATACTTTTTGACATTACCGAATTAAGACGCCTTGATAATTCAAGAGCGCTTTCGGCGGGGGATTCTTATCTCTACAGTATAACCGAAATAGAGCTTTATGTAAGCTGCGTCGATACTCTGTACGAGGGGCTTTCCTCGGTGTCGGACAGACTGAAAAGCAGGGCGTTTGTTCACTTCTGCGAGGTTATCACCGAGCTTGCGCAGAGCAGCTACTACAAGGAGCTTAATGAAAAGCTTTCGGCTCTTGCCTCCCGTGTTCACGAGGTAAAAAGCATTACGGTCGGTGTCAATCTTGATGCTCAGCTCCGTCCTTACGAAGCAGGTGTCATCTCTATAAATGCCGAGAATTTCAAGTCGGGAAAGATGCTCGATAAAATTCTCCGCATGAGCTTTAAAAACGATTCTATGACCTGTATAGCTCCGCTCCTTCCTTTCGGAAAAGGTCAGTCTGATAACCGCAAGGAAGCGCTTATAGGCGCTTTCAACTCGGCGGTAGAGGAAGTTTTTCGTTCATCAGTGCGTGCTTGGCGCACTATAGTTGACGAATACGTTCTTGATAATACCGATTTTCTCCTGAAGATTTTGCCCGAGATAGAGTTTGTCACAAAGGCGGGCGAGCTTATGAGAAGCTTGAAAAACAAGAATTGTCCTCTTTGCATACCCGAGATATTGCCTATGTCTGAAAAATGCTTTGAGGCAAAGGGACTTTATAACCCCGATGTCGCAATGCAGATAGACGATGATATAGTCGATAACGATTTTGCTTTCGATGATAACGGTAGATTTTTCGTGCTTACAGGTCCTAACAGAGGCGGTAAATCTGTTATCACCTGTGCGCTCGGTATTGCTCAGGCGATGGTTCAGCTCGGTCTTTATTTGCCTGCGGTAAGCGCAAAAATAAGTCCGGTCGATGCTATTTTTACCCATTTTCCCGACGGCGCGGATACTACTATAGACAAGGGTAGACTCGGTGAGGAATGTGCGAGATTGCACGAGATCTTCACATCTGTCAGCGAGCATAGCTTGGTTTTGCTTGACGAGTCGCTTTCTTCTACAGGCTCGTACGAAGCTTCATATATAGCCGCTGAAATGTTAGCGGGGCTTGGAGTTTGCGGTTGCCGCGGAATTTTTTCAACTCACCTTCACGAATTGGCGGCGGCAATAGACTCGATAAACGAGCGTTCGCTGTCAGAGGGCGGTATCAGAATAGATACTCTTGTGGCAGGTATAGAGGAAGGGAAGCGTTCCTTTAAGATAACTCGCGCAAAGCCGGACGGAAAGAGCTATGCGAGAGATATCGCAGAAAAATACGGTCTTTCCTTTGATGAGATCAAAAGAACGGTTACGAAGAATTAAAAATATAACGAGGCGCATTTGTTAAGCAAATGCGAAACTTGTGGCATAGCAGAAAGAGAGAACAAGGTGGAATTGATAGAACCACTTGATTCTCTCTTTTTCTGTACAATAATAGCCAAAATCTGTGCAAATTTATCAGAATGTTGCGGTTTTATTGACAGAAAAATTATGATAGTGTAGAATGAAATTGTATTAAGTTATAATTTCGATAACAAGAAAGGAAATTTTTGTCATGAAAAAAACACGTATATTCTCATTTTTCCTCGCTATAATGATGATAATAACATCGATGCCGCTGTTCTTCGTTCAGAGCGGAGCTTCGGAATCGCCACAGGCGGCGGAAGCGTATGATTACGATGCTCTGTATGCAGAGGGGGCTTTGATAAAATATGACTTTTATGATTTTATAGATGACGGAACTACTCTTACCGCAGATGACGGATACGGAAGCGTAACCGGTGATGTCTATAAAAGAGACCGCCATGTGCGCTTTTACAAGGCGGGCGAAAAAGAAAATGGTAATACATATACATTAAGCTATATGAATCCAACGGAACCCGTCCTTACTGCTTCTCAGGGCAAGACCTACACCTTTCAGTTTGTTGTTAAGTCTTTGTCGGGCTCAGGCTATCTCTATGTCCCTCAATCCAGAATAGAATTGAAGAGAGATGCGGAGGGCTATGTTGATATGTCCGAGGCGTTACAACTCTTGCAGAAGAACGGTGCTTTAGTTAAAGCTGAAAGCTTTACAAACGAATCGGGAGCTTTGAGCTCGGGCGTTAAGCCAGGCGAGACGTATCATGCGACTGTTTTTGGTAAATATGACAGTGTTTCCGGCGGTGTGGACGCTAACGTCAATAACCCTTATGTGGGAGACGGTGCTGTAAAAGCCGCCGTTATGATAGGCGATATGAAAAAATCCTTTGAGTACAGCTATACCAAGGATAATCCGATAAGCACGGGATACGTAGCTGTAGGCGGTGCAGGTCAAAGCGGAGAGTTTTATGCTTACCGTGTATATGACAGAGAGCTTACCGAAGCCGAAATAAAGCAGAATCATTTTGCCGATCTCGCTAAATTCTACAGATTTGAGCCGAGTGATATCGAAAAGCTTTTTGATTTGCCTGAGTATCTGTTTGATGCGGCATACGAAAACACCTTGGAGCTTAAAGTAGACGCTGCTGTGTCTGTCGCGGGCGGACAGGCGGCTTTCAAAAAGATTGTTGACGATGCTTGGATCGTATTCAGAGATTCCTATTACGTGACCGACGGACTCGTTTTCCGTGCCGATTTCTTTGATGCAAAGGCAAGCGATAAGCTTTCTGCCGAAACAGGAGTGGAGTCCGACTACGATAAGTTCATAAAATACCGTGCGAATAGCGATATGAGCATTACGGGCGGAAATTCATCCGTTTCTCTTTTCAACAACGCTTCTTTTTCAGTCGGCTATAATAAGGTTATAGGAATAAATAATATAAAGGCAAGCGACGGCTCGGAACTGAGCGATATGTCTTTCCAGTATGTATATAGCAACACAGGAAGCTATAATAGCATCAGATGGTGTATGCCGCTTTCGTTTATGAACGTATACACTACCACGACAGGTGTCGGATTTGAAAACGAGCCCTCTCTCAGTGCTTTTCAAAACTTGGCGTATGTAAAGAATACCGCGATAGTGGTTCCTTTTACAGACGTTACCGACTTTACGCTTTGGTTTGACCGCACTGTAGGAGATGCGGGAACGGGTGCGGGCAGAGCAAGGTTAGGCGCCATTATAAACGGTACCGCATTTCCCGATAGTTATTTCTCGGGTGATGCTGACGGAACTGCCGACGGCTCTTATACGTTAATAAGCGGAAAGGGAAACAACATAACATTCGGTGCGACAGGAAGCGCTAATCTATACGCTGTGCGTATATATGACAAAGCTATCACTGCAGACGATGTCAATAAAAATCATATTTCGGATATGCTTAATTACTATGAGTTTAGTGTTGATGCTTTCTTCTCTCTTTCTGATGAGCAGAAAGCATGGGTAATTTCCGAAATAGCAAAATTGAACTTTGAGAGCTTTAAGATAGCCGACACTTTTCCTGCTGCTCCCGATAAAGAGGCGGCAAATACCTATTTCGAAAACCTTGTAAAATGGGCGAAGCTTGATTTTGCTCCTCCCGCAGAATTTGCAGACGAGATTGTCGAGGAGCTTGAGCCATTGACAGCTTCATTGACATGGGAGAATTATAAGGACGAGGCAGATCCCGCCGCAAAGGCGCAGGAAGATTTTGGAAAATTGCTTGATAAAGCTGCCGAAAATGCTTTGATAAAGCTCAGGAATTCCTATTACGTGACCGACGGACTTGTATTCCGCGCCGACTTCTTTGATGCGAAGGCAAGCGACGTGCTTTCTGCCGAGGCAGGAGTGGAGTCCGACTACGAAAAGTTTATAAAATACCGCGCGAATAACGAGATGAGCATTACGGGCGGAAAGTTATTCGTTTCTGCTTTCAATAACGGTTCATTTTCAATCGGAGACAATAAGGTTATAACATTCAATAACATAAAAGCAGGAAATGGCTCGGAATTGAGCGATATGTCTTTCCAGTATGTGTATAGCAACACTACCAAAAACTATGTCCAGTGGTACACCCCTCTTTCGAGAATGAACGTGTATACAAGCCCAAGCGGAGTAGGCTTCGAAAATGCGCCTACAGTAAGCGCTTTACAGCTTGCGGATTTAGTAAGAGTTACCGAAACGGTAATAGATAAAACAGCAGTTACAGATTTCGTACTGTATTTTGACCGCACTGAAGGTAATGCGGGTGCGAGCGTCGGTAGAGCAAAGGTCGGAGGTATCATAAACAGCACAAAGATTCCCGACGCATATTTCCCGGGTGACGATGCCGACGGTGCTTATACCTTGATGGGAGGAAAAGGAAATGGTATCAGTTTGGGTACAGCCGGTACCGTAAACCTCTATGCCGCACGTATATACGACAGAGTTATCACAGCAGATGAGGCAATGCTGAATCATATTTCGGATATGCTCAATTATTATGATTTCAGCGTCCTTTCTTTCTTCTCTCTTACCGATGAGCAGAAGAAATGGGTGATTTCCGAAATTTCAAAATTGAATTTTGAGAGCTTCACAATAGCAGATGTTTACCCTGCTTCGCCCGATAAAGCGGCGGCTAATACATATTTTGAAAATCTTGTGGCGCAGTCTGAAATAGAATTACCTGAGGCTCCCGAGCTTACCGAGCTTGTTGACTTCCTTGGCTATTCCACACGTATTAATTCTTATCCCGGCATACGTGCTCAGTTCACTATGAACGAAGAAAATTTAGCTGCACTTGAAGAGCAGGGATACAATGTCGAGGTCGGTGTAATTATGGCTATAAGCGACGGAAAGAAATATTCCGATCTTACGGTCTATAATAATGAGGGCATATATGTAACCTCGGCAGGCAAGGCGCTCAACAAGGTGGTTTATAAAACGGGTGAGGGCGAAAACGGATATATAGCTAATTACTTTACAGAGGACGGAAAGACGAATTTTGTGTATGCTATAGTTTACGAAAAAGAAGCCACACAGACCGCCGAATATTATGCGACCGATTGTATGTACAGAGCTTACGCTATAGCGAAGAAGGAAGGCAGAGCCGATATCGTCACATATTTCGACTGTAAATCTGACCTCTTCGGTGAGGATGTTTCTATCTACGAGCTTACGGCATACCATGCATATGAAGAAGGCACGAAGGCAACCGACGATACCTTCCTCGATGTTATTGAAAAGGCAGGATATACCACAGATATTAAGGACGCTATAGCACTTCTTAACGATTGTAATACCAAGTTTGCCGCAGGCGAGGAAATAACCTTCGGCGATCTTAACAAGCTTTATAACTATCAGCTTAAAGCCAATAAGGATTCCTATTTCAGAGAACAGATGAAGTATTACGAGCCGAATGACGGCACTCTCACTCTTGAGAAGGGGTCGAACGACGACCTCTATGAGCTTATAAATACCTTCTGGGGAATTTATAATACAAAGCTTGGCGTTGACATAAGAGATTCGCTTTACGAGATAGGCACGGGCTCGGTCGAGGTTTACTTCGAAGATATTTCGGATACCGTAGAAGGAAATAAAAAGGCTTACGAGTACAAAACAGGTGATGACGTTGTCTTCAAGCTTGCGCTTCGTCAGAAGGGTACAAACATACTCTTCCCCTGCACGTCCTTCACTTATAAGTACAGAATTGACGGTGTAGTGGATGAAAACGGAAGAGCTGTAGAATATACAGGAACTCAGACAGACGATGACGGTATATTTGAGCTTACGATACCTGCAAGCGAGATAGCTAAATCAACAACCCTCACTGCAAACAAGGGGGCTGTAATAGAGCTTCTTGTAAATGCAACTTCAGACGAAGCAACAATTCTGTGCGAGGGCGGTGCTACAAACAAGGGCTACGCAGGCGGCGCTGTAGTAAACTTTGACAGTATTAAAGCGACACAGACAAAACCCGAAGGATATGACGCCTTCTGGGCAGAGCAGATAGCTATACTTAAGAGCGTAGATCCCACAGATTCTACTGTTCCGACAGAGGATACAAGGTATTCAGCGACATCTCACCCTGACATCCTCATTTATGATGACATAGATCTTACAAACTATTTTCATATAAAGAAATTTGATGCCGCCCTGCTTGCTACGTATAAGGCAAACGGTATTTCGTCATTAGATGCATCCGTACTTGACTCATACGATATATACGAGGTATCTTTAAAAGCGCCCGGACCTAATCCTACGACAGGAATTCTGTCTATTCCTAAAGGTAAGACCGACCTTACAGTCTCGTTCAGCTATGACGGGTACGGTGTTTCCGCCCCCTCAATTGAGCTTGACAGTGATGCTATATGCTTCCACGTGACACATCATGGCTATAAAAGCGGTCAGGCAAGAGCATATTATACGAATTTGTTTGAAAATGTTATAGGTCCGTACGGACAGTCATCCGACGGGCAGAAAAACAGCACATACACAAACAAGGATGATTGTTATATCCTTTATATGTTCCTTCGTAATTTACAGGCAGTGCGCTTTATAAGCGAGTGCAAGACGGTAAACACAAGCACGCTTTCAGCAGATGCTCAGGAGCTTTATTCGAAGCTCGCAGTCGCATACGGAGAAAAAATAACTCTAACAGGCGGAAGCATGGGAGGTTATCAGGCGCTTGGTGTTGCTGCTCTTGCGGCTAAGGCAGGCTATGAGATAGAGCAGGCAAGCGTTTCGGTTCCCGCTTTCTGTAACACCTCGGGTTATAAGAAGGAGGGAAGAATAAACAACATCTTCGGTATAGGCTATGAAGCTAATATGGACTATTTCGACGGTGTATTCTTCGCTGAATATATCGAATGTAAGACGGCATTTACTAAAGTGGGTCTTGGAGACTATACTTGTCCTCCGTCAGGTGTTATAGCCGCTTATAATGCCCTGAAATGTGATAAGAGCATGAATCTTCATCAGAATTCACAGCACGATTATTGGTCTGATGCAAATCCGATTTATACATTTTCGGAATATGCTGAGACTGAATAATAATATTCATACCGAGAGTCGTGATGGTGCCGCGGCTCTCGGGAAAAGCATGTTTAAAAAAAATTTAAATTTTTCGATAAAAAAACAAAAAAAGTATTGACAAACAGGAATAATTGATATATAATATGTATGTAATTTATATTTGTATATGTTTTGTTAGATTTTATATATTTGGAGGGTATTATGTTTATCAAGGAAAAGGAGTACAACAAGCCTCAGTTTGAATTGGTTGTTATCAATTCTGTCGATATAATGGTAGGCTCTGATAACAATGTAGGCATTGATGAGTTGTTTGGTAGCTTGAGAGACGATAACGTATAAGTTGTTCGTTTTAAACACATACTTGCGTTAAAATTTCGCATCATACATAGTAAAAGGATGTGCAATGCTTTTTTGTACACTCTTTTGCTCGTTGTATTGGAAAAGGATTTTTTGCTTCACCAAGGTATAATATAATGAATATGAAAACAGCCTGCTGATTTTTAGTCAGCAGGCTGAATGTTTATCTTGACTTATGCAAAGACACGTAATTTTATGAGACCGTTAATGTTCTTCAAAGCATCAATCGCTTTGTCAGAGGGAAGCGTGCAAAGCTCTACTATTGTATAAGCGTATTCTCCCTTGGAGCCGTTTGAAAGATTTTCAATGTTCAGACCCTCTTCGGAAATAACAGAGGTGATGTTATTAAGAACATTGGGGATGTTTTTGTGGAGCAGACAAATTCTTGCCGCACCGTTGTGAGGAATAGAAACAGAGGGGTAATTTACACTGTTTTTGATATTACCGTTCTGCATATATTCGTCAAGCTCGTGAGCAGCCATAACAGCGCAGTTGTCCTCAGACTCATAGGTGGAAGCGCCGAGGTGAGGAATGTTGATGATTCCTTCAACTCCGACAGTAGCTTCGGTCGGGAAGTCTGTAACGTAGGAAGCAACCTTGCCGGATGCGAGAGCCGCCTTCATATCATCGGCGTTGACAAGATCCGCACGTGAGAGGTTTATGATTCTTACGCCGTCCTTCATCATTGAAAGTGTCTTTTCGCAG
>SVQV01000098.1 GCA_015065175.1 Oscillospiraceae bacterium
ACAAAAAAATGAAAAAAACAAAAAAACATTTACTTTTTTTGATACATATGTTATAATTTGAGTAGATTTTTTTGAAAGGAATTTTACTTATGAAAACAAGATCAAAGCTCTTACTTATGCTTTTGGTGCTTGTACTCACATTTGCTCTTGTAGCCTGCGGCGGTGAGAAAACACCCGCGCTTGACGGCACAGAGAATGCAGAGGGCACAAAAGCTCCCGAAGCAACAAAAGCCCCTGAGGCAACAAAAGCCCCCGAAGCGACAAAGGCACCCGAGGTAACAAAGGCGCCTGTAACCACAGCAGCTCCTGAAACAGAGCCTCCTGTAGTTATCGTAGATCCTTTTAAGGATTCTAAGTATAAGCCCGACGATTACTACGCTCTTTACGTTCAGGACGGACTCCTCCTTCACCTCAACTTTGCGACAGCAAACGAGGGAACAGACCCCATTGTCGGCGGCGACTCTTATACTAACCCCGAAGTATCCGCAACAAAGAGATTTACAGGTGTAGCTTCGAACTACAATCCCTTCATTGTATATTCGACAATTGAAAATCCTGTAGACGGCGGTACCGCTAAGATCCTTACTCCTTGGTATTTCGAAAACTGGTATAAGGACGGCTTCTTTGACACTCATAGCAGCGGAAACGGAAAAGTTGAAGATATGCAGACCGAAGAACCTCTTGAATTTGCAAAAGAGGGTGACAGATTCGGAACAAAGGTATATATCCGTAACACAAATATGTATCATACCGATTTCTATTACAATGATGACGTGTGGGTAAGACAGACTCATGCATCCTATTGGGGAAAAGGCTTCTTCGGTGTAGGCGCAAATGCACTTCTTAATGTAGGTAAAAAGCTTAATGCCGATCTTAAGAACGGATATACGCTTGAAGTTACAATGAGCGCTAACGACGCCAGATTTTTCGTAGGCGGTCGCCTTTATGTAACAATGAAGGAAGGTGCGCTTCTGCTCAGATTGGAAGAAGGTAAGTATATTTCCGAGAAGGCAGAAACTGTTCTTCTTACTAAAACTGTTGCAGGTTGCGTCAACTCCTTTGCGCTTACTGTTGACAAAACAAGTGATACCTCTGCCAATTTTGGATATTACGGAAACGGTGACTTAGCTGCTACTCAGACCTTGGCAATAGGTGATTTTGAAAACCTTCATCAGTATTGCTCAGGCTCAGACTTCCGCCTCTATGCTACTCGTATGTACAACAGACCTCTTACAGCAGAAGAAGCGGCACAGAACCACTTCGCAGATGTTGCTATTCAGAATCAGCTCGATATCGAAGCATTCCTGAAGCTTGACAATGCAGGTAAAGCAAAGGTTTACGAAGCGTTCAAGGGAGAGGTTATTGACAGCGGATATGACTACTTGCAGCCTATTCTGGATGCGGCAGTTAAATAATATTTCATTTCAGTCTGCATATAACAAGGACGGTTTTTATACCGTTCTTGTTTTTTTGCACAATTTGAAAAGGAAATTTATCAATACAAAAGAAGATTTTTTGTTAGTTATTAACAAAAAATCTAAAAAAAACAAAAGTCTGTTTACTTTTTTTCATATGTATGCTATAATTTGAGTAGATTTTTTTGAAAGGAATTTTACTTATGAAAACAAGATCCAAACTCTTACTTATGCTTTTGGTGCTTGTACTCACATTTGCTCTTGTAGCCTGCGGCGGCGAGAAAACGCCCGCGCTTGACGGTACAGAGAATGCAGAGGGCACAAAAGCTCCCGAAGCAACAAAAGCCCCTGAGGCAACAAAAGCCCCCGAGGCGACAAAGGCACCCGAGGTAACAAAGGCGCCTGTAACCACAGCAGCTCCCGAAACAGAGCCTCCTGTAGTTATCGTAGATCCTTTTAAGGATTCTAAGTATAAGCCCGACGATTACTATGCGCTTTATGTTCAGGACGGACTTCTTCTTCACCTCAACTTTGCTACTGCAAATGAGGGAACAGAACCTATCGTTGGCGGAGAGTCCTACAACAATCCCGAAGTATCCGCAACAAAGAGATTTACAGGCGCAGCTTCTAACTATAATCCTTTTGTTGTATATTCGACAATTGAAAATCCCGTAAACGGCGGTACCGCTAAGATACTTACTCCTTGGTTCTTTGAAAACTGGTACAAGGACGGCTTCTTTGACACGCATAGTAGCGGAAGCGGAAAAATTGAAGATATGCAGACCGAAGAGCCTCTTGAATATGCAAGGATCGGTAAAAGAAACGAAACAGATGTATATATCCGCAATACCAATATGTATCACACCGATTTTTATTACAATGATGATGTATGGGTAAGACAGACCAATGCTTCTTACTGGGGCAACGGCTTCTTGGGCGTTGGTGCCGGATCACTTCTTAACGTAGGACAGAAGCTCCATAAAGAGCTTGCGGGCGGATATACTCTTGACGTTGCTCTCAGCGGTAATGATGCCAGATTCTTTGTCGGCGGTCGTTTGTATCTTTCGGCAAAGGACGGCGCAATTTACGCAAACTTGACGGAGGGTAATTATATTACAGAAAAATATGCACCCGTAGTTCTTGAGAAGACTATTATAGGCTGTGTAAACAGTGTAACTCTTTCTGTTGAGACTCTCGGAGAAACCTCGGCAAGCTTTACCGTTTACGGTAACGGTATATCCGCAGGAACTCAGACTTTGGCAATAGGCAAAATTGAGTCCTTGCATCAGTATTGCTCAAACTCCGACTTCCGTCTCTATGCTACCCGTATTTATAACAGACCTCTTACAGCAGAAGAAGCGGCACAGAACCACTTTGCCGATATAGCTATTCAGAACTGTCTCGATATCGAGGCTTTCTTGAAGCTTGACAATGCAGGTAAAGCAAAGGTTTACGAAGCATTCAAGGGAGAGGTTATCGACAGCAATTACGATTACTTGCAGCCTATCTTAGATGCGGCAGTTAAATAATTTTTAAGCATAAAAAACAACTTCAAGCCTTAAAAACTTGAAGTTGTTTTTTCTTATTCTGCGTGAATATATTTGTCTTTATCCTCGGGCGTGAGCTTTCTTATTACTCTGCAAGGATTTCCTGCGGCAAGCACGCCCTCGGGAATGTCACGTATAACTACGCTGCCAGCTCCTATTATGCTGTCCTTTCCTATAGTTACTCCGCCTATAATTGAAACACCGCCGCCTATCCATACGTTGTCACCTATCGTAACAGGGAAGGCGTATTCCAATCCGTTTATACGCTCCTCGCGGTCAAACGGGTGTCCTGCCGCATAGATTCCTACGTTGGGAGCTATCCATACGTTGTCGCCTATACGCACATAATTTCCGTCCAATACTATGAAATTATAGTTTGCGAAAAAGTTATCTCCGAGTTCTATATGATAGCCGTAATCGCATTTGAAGGGAGGGAGGATATTTACGTTTTTTCCTACCTTTCCCAAAATTCCTTTCAGAAATTCGGCGCGCTCCTTTACGGCAGAGGGCTTTAATTTGTTATAGTCGTCAATCGCATCCTGAATTTTGAAGCGGTGCGCCTCCATTTCGGGCGAAGGTCTGTATAAATAGCCCGCTTCCTGTTTTTCATTTTCTGTCATTTTTCCATTCTCCTTTTTTTGATAATTACATTGTATCATTAAAAAGAGCATTTTTCAAGCATAGCCTTGGAAAATAAATTTATTTATAAGTAATTCACAAAAAAACACGTGTGAAATTGTGTAAATATACAAATTTGAAAAAGTCTCGTCTTTGTTATTGACAATCACGTGACCGTGTGATATAATCATATTGAACAGATAAAGAAAAGGAGGTCAATGTATGGCAATAATGTTTCCGGGAACTGCGATAGAGGCTTCTCTCATTGCAAAGGATAGCTCTCGGACACTCTTCGACGGAATTTTTGCGGCAGGCGGAATCACGCTTTCGCAGGTGTGTATTATGACAGGGCTTGATTCTTATGTGGTACAAAACTGGGTAAAGCGTAAATTTGTAAGCTCTCCTGTAAAAAGGAGCTATTCAAAACAGCAATTTGCGAGAATAATAATCATAAATATGCTGAAGGATGCCTTGCAGATAGAGAACATATGCGAGCTTTTACGAATAATAGACGGGGAAGCCTGCGACAACCTCATAAGTGACGACGAGCTTTATCACAAATACGTGGACCTTATCTCAGACGAAGGCTCTATAAACATTTCGGATGAGGATTCCGTAAAATCTGCTATAATAAATGTTCTATCCGATTATGAAGAACGTATTCCGGGTGCGAAAAAGCAGCTCATAACAGTATTACAGATAATGTTTTACGCTCATTCGGCATCACGCTTACGTAAAGTATCGGAAAAAATGTTTTCTGCATTACACTAAAAGGGAGGCAGACGGTTATGAAACGTGCGATTTGGAGCATCGCGCTTGCATTGGTCATAATGCTCACGGCTTATGCTTTCCTGTACGGAATGCGTACTGAAGAAGAGCTTACCGATTTTCTCGGCTTCATATGGGCAGTGGCTCAGCTCGTCCTGTTCGTTTTGTTTTTCAAGCTTGTCCTGGCACTTCTCAGATATACAAGAGCGCTTTTTAAAAGAGCAGTTTTGCTTCGGAAAATAAAAAAGCTGGCAAATAAAAGCTCATATTCTTTAAAAGTAAATGGGGCTTATTATACGTCTGTTTTTCGCCGTTCCGACAAGCCCGAAATGGAAATACGCACGGCAAGTAAAACCTATGCGGTGAAGTTTTTCCCGTGTCTTAAGAAAAAGCTCACCTACGTTCTCAACAACACAGGAGGATATTATACAATAAATAAGTATACTCCTACATATCTTATAAGAGGAATGCTTCGCGCGAGGATCCCCTTACAGAGAATACAGGCGGTTCACAGCTCGTCTTATATACCCTCGTTTGAAATCTTGAATGTAGAAGGCGATAAAGGCGGGGTAAATGCTCCGGCAGAAAGCAAAAAGGAGCATATACTCTGTGTGCATCCGATATCGGTAAGCTTAGAGGTTGTGCGCACCAACAGACCCGAGCCTGTTTTCGACGGTGAAAATTTCTTGGGATATACGGTCTATAGCGGCAACGGACTCTATAACATGCTGAAAAACGAAACAAAGCGTTATATGAATTGACAATATAAAAATTAATTTTGAGAAAGGAAATAAATTATGTTAGATTGGTGGAATTCCCTTGGACTTGCGGTACAGGCGCTTTATTGTATAGCGGTGCCCGCGACTTTAGTGCTTTTGATACAGACGGTGCTTACCTTTTTGGGAATAGGCGACGGAGTTGACGGGGATATAGGAGACGCAGGAGAGCTTCCCGAGGACGCTCCCGATATGATAGAGCCTGATGACTTCTATGAAGCAGAGGCGGATGCGGATGCAGTAAGCGGAATGGGAGGACTCCGACTGCTTACATTCAGAGGAATAGTTGCGTTTTTCGTAGTATTCTCGTGGGTTGCGATAATAATGCTCCGTGCAGGCGCTGAAATATGGCTCACGGCATTGGTTTCCTTTGTATGCGGATTCGCTATTATGCTTTTGCTTGCGTACTTGTTTAAAGCGCTGATGGGCTTGCGCTCAAACGGAAACGTAGATAACAAGAACGCCATAGGAACGTCAGGTAAGGTTTACCTTGCGGTTCCTCCGAGCAGAAGCGGCTCGGGCAAGGTAAATGTTATGCTACAGGGCGCATATGTCGAAAGAGGAGCTGTCACAGACGAAAAGGAGGCTATTCCCACAGGCGCGGAAATAGTAGTCGTAGGTGTAAGCGGTCAGACAGAGCTTGTTGTTAAAAGAAAGTAATATTTGGTACAACAACCGAAAAAATCGGTTATTGATATAAAAATTTTTTGGAGGTATATTTTATGAAACCGGAAGTAATTTTTTTAGTCTCAGCAGTTGTTTTGGTGCTTGTCTCCTTTCTTGTATGGGTATGCTCACGCTACAAGAAATGTCCGTCAGACAAGATAATGGTAGTGTACGGTTCTATAGGTAAGAACAGGGACGGCACAAAGAGAAGCGCGAAGTGTATTCACGGCGGCGCTGAATTTGTAATTCCCGTATTTCAGTCCTATGCGTATCTCGATTTGACACCTATTTCTATTCAGGTCGATTTGCAGAATGCGCTCTCAAGACAGAACATAAGAATTGACGTTCCTTCAAGATTTACAGTAGGTATTTCTACAGAAGACGGCGTTATGCAGAATGCGGCAGAGCGCTTGCTCGGACTCCAGCTTTCCGAGATACAGGAGCTTTCCAAGGATATAATCTTCGGTCAGCTTCGTCTTGTAATAGCCACTATGGATATCGAGGAAATAAACACCGACCGTGACAAGTTTTTGGAAGCGGTAAGCGGAAACGTTGAAACAGAGCTTAAGAAGATAGGCTTGCGCCTTATAAACGTAAACGTAACAGATATCAGCGATGAATCGGGCTATATTTCCGCGCTCGGTAAAGAAGCAGCGGCAAAGGCAATAAACGATGCTAAAAAGAGCGTTGCGGAGCAGGAAAGAGACGGTTCTATCGGTGAAGCTCAGGCAAATATGCAGCAGCGTATTAAGGTAGCCGAGGCTGACTCTGTAGCTATTCAGGGTGAGAATGAAGCTAAAATGAAGATAGCTATGTCAGACGCCGCTCTTAAAGAAAAGCAAGCGGAAGCCTTGAAGATAGCTACGACCGCAGAAAAGATACAGGCAGCGAAGGCTCTCGAGGAGTCGTATGCGGCAGAGCAGGCAGCCGAGCTTGCGAGACGCGCGAAGGAGCAGGCAACGCTTGAAGCGGATATCATCGTCCGCGCGGAAGCAAAGAAGAGAGAAATGGAGCTTGAAGCAGAGGCAGAGGCTGAGCAGGTACGCAGACGCGCGCAGGGTGAAGCAGACGCTATATACGCAAAAATGCAGGCAGAGGCTCGCGGTATGCAGGAGATCCTCAGCAAGCAGGCAGAGGGCTTTGCCGATATCATTAAGTCTGCGGGCGGAAATGCCGATGCGGCTCTTAAGATGCTTATTGCCGATAAGCTTGAAGACCTTATGCGTGTTCAGGTTGACGCTATCAAGAATATTAAGATAGACAAGGTTACAGTCTGGGACGGAGGACAGTCTGCCGACGGAAAAACATCTACCGCTAACTTTATTTCGGGTATGATGAAGTCGGTCCCTCCGCTTGACGAGGTATTCGGTCTTGCGGGAATGCAGCTTCCCGACTTCCTCGGTAAAAAGGAAGAGGAGGCTCCTGCCGAAAGCGCAGAAAAAGAAAGCGAATAATTCTTTAGGGTGTAATTATGCTTAAAACAAAAATGACGCATGAGGATAAAAGGTCAATACTGAAATGGATAGGCTTGCTTTTGATAGTACACTTCATTGGTTTTCTGACATATGCCATTCTTATTGATAAGATAATTAAGGATCTCATATTGGATGAGATGCTTAGTACAGCAAAGAATTTTATGCTCTGCGTAAGTATTGCTTTTCAGTTTTTATTTTGCATATATTATTCCTTCAGAAGAAGCCAGTATGTTGATTATAAAATGAATTTAAAAAGCGCCATGAAGGAAAAGGATTTTTCGGTCAGCAGATATTTTCTTTCCGCTTACGGAAAAGAGAATAAGCGCAGAATAATTATTTTTGCGGTCTTTCAGATACCCTTTGCGGTTTTCTATGCAATATTCGGATATTCGTTTCTTTACCTGACAAGGTTTGAAATGTTTTACGCATTGGAATCGGGACTGTATGCGAAAATAGGAATGTGGCCTGTCGCCTTTATTCTGAATATTCTTTTATTCTCCCTCCTTTTCCTCGGCTTTCAGTATTTGTTT
>SVQV01000099.1 GCA_015065175.1 Oscillospiraceae bacterium
TCACAACAGTGCCTTCAAAGGGCGAGAACTTCCCTATTCCCGATATGTACTCAAAGTATGACCCGTCGGGCGAGCTGTTTTTGAGATGCGACGAGGGCAATCCGGGAGAGGTATTCGACTCCATAGAAGCGAACGAGAGAATTGCGCTTATCCGTGTAAGCGAGCATAACAACGTAAGAATAGACAACCTCTGCCTTAAATACTGCGGAGTTCACGCTGTTTCCGCCGCAGGTATAAGAAACACGGGGCTTCGTGTAACCAACTGTGAAATAGGCTGGATAGGCGGTTCTATTCAGACATATGCGGGCACCGACCCCAACTATCCCGAAGGCACACGCGGAAGCGTTACTCGTTTCGGAAACGGCGTTGAAATATACGGCGGCTGTGATAATTACACGGTATCAAATTGCTATATCTACCAGATATACGACGCGGGAATTACCCACCAGATGACCGCTTCACGAGGTGTCGACTACCTTATGACTAACATAGAATACAGCGAAAATCTTGTGGAGTACGCAGTTTATTCTATAGAATACTTCCTTGAAATAAGAGATGAAAGCAACAGCTATATGAAGGGCATTAAAATGCACGATAACATCCTTCGTTACTCGGGATACGGCTGGGGACAACAGAGACATAACTACCACACCCCCGCGCAAATAAAGGGCTGGAGCTACGAAAACCCCGCCTCCGACTATGAAATATACAATAACATTTTCGACAGAGCCGCATATCGCATGCTCCATCTGGTAGCCAAAAAGCCCGAAAGCCTGCCGAAAATGTACGGAAATACCTATATCCAGTATGAGAATAATATGATAGGTCAGTACGGCGCAAACGAAGAAAAAGAGCCGGATATCCTCTGTTTCGACGAAAATGCCGAAAAAACGGTAAAGGAAACTCTCGGCGACAAGGACGCCTCTGTCATAGTAATTAAAAATTAAATAGCGCACATTATAAGTACGGTTTTGTTGGTATTCAATTGTGTGAGCATGTTTTTCTTGAGGGACTTTTTTTGTAAAAAAGTCCCTCAAACTCTTCAAAAAACCTTAAAGAAATATTTCTTGATTTAACCGTCGGGCATTCTGCCGAGACCCTTCGCTTCACGTACTGGATGAGCTACAACTCTATAACAAATACTCAATCGCTTCCTCAAGAATCAATTCATAAAAAAATCTTTGTTACTTCAAACTGTGACGAAGTCACATCATAACTATGCGCAGCATATCATCACTCATAACTTGCCCGCAGGGCAATCATAACTGAGTCTGTTGCCTTCGCAACAGACTCATAAATTGCAATTTATCCCCTTCTGAAAAAGAAGAAATCCGCCCAAGCGGATTTCAACCTCACTTCTTACCTAAAAAAAGAGCCCACGTGTGAACAGGTGCACACGTGGGTAAAATATACGAAGCTTAAATTACTTAACTTCAACTTCTGCGCCGGCAGCCTTGAGCTCTTCCTCAATCTTGGTAGCCTCTTCCTTAGAAACGCCTTCCTTGATTGTGTTAGGAGCGCCCTCAACCAAGTCCTTAGCTTCCTTCAAGCCGAGACCTGTGATGCCGCGAACAGCCTTAATAACGTCAAGCTTCTTAGCGCCTGCTGCCTTAAGGACAACGTCGAACTCGGTCTTCTCTTCAGCTGCGGGAGCTGCTGCGCCGCCTGCTACTGCTACTGCTGCAACGGGAGCTGCGCTTACGCCGAATTCCTCTTCGAGAGCCTTAACGAGATCGTTAAGCTCAATAATTGTAAGTTCTTTTACAAGATCAAGAATCTGAGTGGTCTTTTCGTTTGCCATTTTTTAAATCCTCCGATTTTTCAATATACTTATTTTAATTTTTTTAGTGAATTACGCCGAAATTAAGCCTCGGCAGGAGCTTCTGTTGCTGCTTCTTCGGGAGCAGCTTCTCCCTTTTTGTCTGCGATTGCCTTGATAGCGAATGCAAAATTCTGGAGAGGAGCCTGCAAGCTTCCCAACATCTTTGCAATCAACTGTTCCTTTGAAGGAATAGAAGCAAGAGTCATAATAACAGATGCATCAACAACGGCGCCGTCAACAAAACCTGCCTTGATCTCAAAGGATTCAACCTTTTCGGAATATTCCTTCATGATCTTTGCGGGTGCAACTGCATCCTTTTCGCTGATAGCGATAGCCGTCATACCGTTGAGATACTGATCCATAGCGTCGCCGAGACCTGCCTCCTTACAAGCTCTGCCTGTAAGAGTGTTCTTCATAACGCTGTATTCAACGCCTGCCGCGCGGAGAGCCGCACGAAGCTTTGTATCGTCTTCAACAGTAATGCCTTCATACTTAACAAGCACACCGGATGCCGCATTGCGGATCTTCTCGGCAAGCTCTTTTACAACTTCTTGTTTCTGTTCAAGAATTTTCTGACTTGGCATTTTAAACCTCCGTATAATTTATTCAAAATAAAAAATCCTTCTCCCGTATATGCCCAAAGACATTACCGAAAAAGGATAAATATGCAATAATATAAAATTAAAGAATATTGATCACTCCTCGGCAGGAAAGCGTCGCCGCCTTTACGGGAACCTGCTGTCTTAGGATAACGAAAGTATTATACACTACTTCTCTTCATTTGTCAATAGTTTTTTTGGATTTTTTTGAATTTTTTGATTTTTTGGCTTTAAGACTTTAATTTATATGTGCGATTTCTGTTGCCGCCCTCCGAAACAAGAATATCCTCATCCACCATTTCCGCAAGAAGCTCTTTAACTCTTGTAGGCTTTAAGCCGAGAAGCTCTGAAATCTCAGTGCTCTTTGCGGAAACATTTTCAGTGAGATAGGAAATAATTGCTTGCTTGTGCGCGACAGTTTTTGTCGCCGCTTTTTTATCGCCGTTTTTTGTCGCCGCTTTTTTATCGCCGTTTTTTGTCGCCGCTTTTTTATCGCCGTTTTTTCCAAGTGTAAGCGATAAAGTAATTCTGTCGGGTTCAAAGCTTTCGTTGATAACAGGCGCAGCCCAGCTCTGCTTTTTCCAAACGCTGAAAATGTTCGGAATACCGCAGCCGGCGCGCTCACCTACATCGATGAGATTGAACATTTTGATGAGCGTACTGTTACGAGGGTCGGAAACACCGCCGCTCTTTGCAGCTTCGATATCGATACGAAAGCCTCCGGGGTTCGAAAGCGTGATAACATCCTTCTTCTTGATGATAACAACTCCCTGTCTGCCGTAATAATCGGCATTTATCAAGCAATTGGCAAGAGCTTCTCTGAGCGCCTTATGCACGGGCGTGTCATCAATGCGATCTCCCCCCTCAAGCTTGAACGGAACTTTAATATCCTGTGTGATCTTGTTGTAAACACGGAAATAGAAATCGTAAATATTTCCGCTCCAATCGCCCGACGACGAAACTATACGGTCTGTCCAACGGGTATTGGGGTCAAACTGCTCTTGATAGTCGAGAAAGTAGGAAGGAAACTCTTTTACGATCTCGTTTTCGTATCCGAACATCAAAAGTCCCGCGGCGGTAGGATGCATCTTCCCGTCGCTCGATCTTCCGACCGCACCGAGCTTATAAAGAAACTCAAGATCCTCAAGCTCCTCCCAAACGTGTCCGGGACGATAGTTTTTCATACGGATGCGATAACGTTTTACACTATCGTAATCGAATGCGTCAAGCTCTGTATTTTCAAGCACGAGCATATCCTGCGTTTTGATTGCCGCATCGCGCATCATTGCCTGTACTTCTTCCTTAGTACACTTATAGTCGCCCTCACCGTTGCGACGGTAGCTTCCCGAAATAGGATTACCGTCAATATACACAGGCTTGTCGCTGCGCTGTGCGCGAGGCACACGGATTGCCACAATGTGCTTGCCGTCGATGTACTCAATAGTTACATCTCTGTCGGAGAGAATATTGGCACTGACCTTATTTACGTTATTGACAATATCCCAAAATTCTTTTATTAGATTTTTGGGGGCGGGCAGGTCAACAGGATGCAAGGATTTGTCTGCATGTTCTTCAACGCCAAGCAGAATGATACCGCCGAGCGTATTGGCAAAAGCGGAATAGGTTTCCCAAATGCTGTGGGGCAGACCGCCAATTGCCCTTTTCGCTTCAATACGGTTATTTTCCTTGTATTTTTCAATGTTTGTAAAATCAATCATTGTTCACACTCCCGGTATTGTTGCTTTTTTCCATTAAATCCGATCTTCCAGCTCTCTTGTGAACTCCTCGTACATATAGAGCGAGCCGAGCGCAACTATAGGGGTGCCATCCTTAAGAGACTTCTCTAACGCCGCCGAAACAGCCTCGCCCACGCTCTGACATGCGTGTGAATTCACACTCATCGAGCAAAATATCTCAGCGTATTCCTCCGCCGAAAGCGCTCTCGGGTTGTCGGGTGTGACCGTAAAGACCTCGCAGGCGACTTGCGCTATCTGTCGCGAAATAAAGGAATAGTCCTTATCCTTCATCACGCCCGTAATTATGCGCACACGCTTATCTCCAAAATACTCTTTTACGCTATTGACCGCTGCCGATACGCCCTCGGGGTTGTGTCCTCCGTCAAAAATGATAACAGGCTCGCTTGAAAGCAGCTCGAAGCGCGCATGCCACACTGTATCAAGCAGACCGCGTCTTAAAGCGCTGTCGGGAATATTATATCCCTCGCGTCTCAAAAGGTGAACGGCAGTAATGACTGTTGCCGCATTGTACGGCTGATAGCTGCCGAGAAGCTTGATCTTCAAATTCTTCTCGTCTCCGAAGGAAAACTCGGTTCCGTCCGGACCGTACTTTACATCCGCAAGTGCGCCGTAATCGGTTTCTGTAAACTTACATTTACATTTTTCGGCGTGTTGTTTTATCACTGCGCCTGCCGCAGTGTCACGTCCGCCGTAAAGCAAGGGTCTCTCTGCTTTACATATTCCCGCCTTTTCCTCGGCTATCTTTTCGACCGTATCGCCGAGGAGCGCCGTGTGATCGAGCGAAATTCCCGTAATTACCGAAAGCTCCGCCGTCTTTATAATATTGGTTGCGTCAAGTCTGCCGCCGAGTCCGACCTCAAGCACGACTATATCGCATTTGTTTCGGTAAAAATACTCAAAGGCGACTGCGCATATAAGCTCAAATTCGGTAGGCTTGTCCTCCATTGCGTCGGCATAGGTCTTTACGTATCCCACGATATCGGAAAGCTCGTCATTGCTTATCATTTCGCCGTCTATTGACATTCTCTCGTTAAAATATTTAACGTAAGGCGAGGTATAAAGACCTGTTTTATAGCCCGAAGCCGTAAGAACCGAGCTGAGCATAGCGCAAAACGAGCCTTTTCCGTTAGTGCCCCCAACGTGTACAAATTTGAGCCTATCCTGCGGATCACCCATTTTGTGCAAAAGCTCGGAGATTCTTTCAAGCCCGGGACGGCTTCCCGTCCAGGAGACCGCGTGTATATATTCAAGTGTTTCTTTGTAATTCATCAGTTTCAAACCTTCAAATCAAGTTGTAGTCTATAAAGCTCCTGAAGCTCCTGTTTCTATAAAGCATACATATCAAAAATATTTCTACAGGCGCGATAACGAGATAGAGCGGTATTCTCCATAGCACCATATAGCCGTAAAACTGAAACAGCCCTATAGATTTAATAATGACCGAGCCGACGAGATGCGCGACCGCCCCCGAGACGATTATGCGGGCATATCCCCTGCTCTTTACAAGATATTTTCCCGTAAGCCCCGACGAAAAGCCGATAAGCGCCGCCCCAAAGGTCACTATGAGGTTTGGCGGGTATATCTGATTTGAAAGGAAATAGCTTACAAGGTCGGTAGCGATGCCGACAAGCGAGCCGACAACAGGCCCGAATGCTATACCCGAAATTATTATAGGCAGGTTTTCAAAGGTAATTCTGAAAAGTCCGCCCCCGAAATTCAAAAAATTCTTACAAAAAATGCCGATAACCACGCTCATTGCCGTCAGCATAGCCGAAAGCGTCAACGCCCTTACGCTGTAAAAGGCTCTTTTTTGTAATTTACTGTCCGTGTTTTGCCTGTCTTTTTTCATTCTTTTTTCTCCTTTCATCATCATATGGCGAAAAAGAGAAACGCAAGCAAACGCATCGGTTTTTGCCCTATGAAGCGAGATGCGGAACAAAAACGGTCTCCCGCCTTGAATGACAACTCTCCGTCCATTCAAAATAGAGCCTTACTCTATCGCTGTTCCTACTCTTCAATTTTGCATATAATATATTGTATCACATTTTATTGCTTTTTGCAACAAAAATTAAATTATTCCGTTTTCATCAAGCAGAACGACTCCTGCGGCAGTACCGCACTTTCCACCCGCCTTCAGATATTCAACGAAGCGTCTCTGTATCGAGGTCTCTTGCGGCAGAGCATCTATATCGGTTATCTGCTCTACGCTGAATATGCGCCAGCAATCCTTGAAGGTCTCCGAGTCTGCAACCGAGATAATATCGAAAAGCTGTGCAAATTTATAAATATTACTGCCTACAGGAAATACAGTTCCCTGATAAGCGGGATAGAAAAACCAGGTAGAGCAAACAAATGCCTGCTTTCCGTCCTCTCTGCGAGGCAAGCCCTTGTAAGCAGCTTTAAGTGACTCCTCAACCGACTCGGGTGTCAGCTTCCCTCTTGACGGAATATGGATATTCCATACAGGCTCATGTACTTTCAGGACAACACCGTCTCTCTCGTAGTCCTCATACCAAAACGGCGAGGACTGATACTGCAATCTGCCGAAGGTGTATCTCTCTCCCGTAAAAAAGGGGGCAAACCATTCGACTGAGCGCGAGCCGTAGACTCCGCACACCTTGAAGCACTCCTCGGTCTTTGTGCCGAAGTCGGAAAGCCCTTCAAAAAACATTTCTTCTATTCCGTTTTTTATATAGTTTTTCCTTGCGCTTTCAAGCGATGCCATATAAACAGTGTTTCTCAGCTCATACACGTTCTGACCGTGCTTTTCCGCGCATTCGTCTATCATGCGTCTAAGCTCGGTAAAAGAGCCGCCCTTGTCGATATGCTCGCACAGGGCAATAAAATCGCTCTTTCCGCTCATTTCAGAATAAACCCTGCGCACGACAGCCTGCGCCTCTGCGCACAGCTCCGCCCTGTCGAGATATTTAAGCTCCATTTTCCGTCCCCACACTTTCTATGTCTGTAGTTGTTCCCTATGGCTATTAGTATACCTCTATTTCGCCCGTTTGTCAAGTATTTCAACTCCTTTTTTCGCACTCACATCGACATGTGTACTATAAAACCAAAAAGCTTTCGGTTTAATCTCGCACTGTGGCGTTGAGAGGACGAAAAATTTTATTTTGTAGGGACAGGCGTCCCAACTGTCCGAGAAACATTTCACGTTTTTGATAACAAAGCTGCTGGTTATTCGCTCTAAATTTTACTGATTGTAATCTCATTAACGAGAACTGTGTATAGTAAAATAGCGTCTTAAAAAGTGCAAAAAACATTTCAAAACAAAAAATCCCCTCGTGCAGCTAACGGACATTATTTTCCGCAGCTTCGCTGAGGGGATCTTATTTTGCTATTTCTAAAGCTCTGCTTATTGACAAAGAGCCGATTTTTTATCCCAACTATTGACAAATCCCAAAAGTCAAGACCACCGGCCGTGCCGGTGGCTTGCACAAGCCCCCTTAGGGCATGTCATAGGCTGAGCCTATAGGCTCGTCGAAAAGTCTGCCAACCGCACGACTTTCACAGG
>SVQV01000100.1 GCA_015065175.1 Oscillospiraceae bacterium
AGGCGAACAATACTTGTCCGCTAAAAAATGATGTTCCGTGCCTATGTAATATGTACGAGTCCGAAAACTCAAAAAGGTTGGACAGAAAAAGTCCTATGTATGCCTCAAACGAAGCGGGGTGGCACTTTATGCTACATCTATTCGATTTTCAAACCCCAATCATTTTCATTGGGACAAATATTATATCACATTATTTTTATTTTGTCAATACTCTAATGAATATTTTTTTGAAAAGTGGTTATCTTCTTTTCGCCTTCAACCGTATTTCATCGGTAATTGGAAATTGACTTGTACAGTGCATATCGATAATAGTGCTAAGATGATTAGTATTCGGGTGTTCTCCATCGATATAACTTTCAAGGTAGTTACATATATCTTCCCCTGTCAATTCGGTAGGCAAAATAAGCTTTTCGCTATCAGTATAGTCCTGCTCGTATACATGCAAAAGAATGATAATACAGTATTCGTTTTGAATGATATAGCTTCTTAGTTCATTACCGTACTTGCGAACAATATTTTTGTGCAAAAACAAATCGTGAGGGGAGATTCTATCTCCATTGATCAATGCCTCAAAAGTTTCGTTTTTAATCTTATTGAACAATTTGCAATTGTCAAAAAGAACCCAAAAGTCGGAATGATATCCCATTTCGATGCTATTATAATAATCAATTATATTGTCATCGCTGATTTGATTGAAAAAACGTTTTGTCAACCTTGAAAGAGATTCGCATTTGGCTTTGTATTCCTCGTATGCTTCATCACTCCAAGTTTTTGACCGAGTTCCCGTATCTAAGTATCTTTTTATTTGGAAAAATTCAATCGCATCGTTGATATCAATTGCGTCAAAAGCAGGAACCTCGATTGCTTCAATTTTAGAAAGGTTATGCCCGTAGAGCAAATCCGTGGGCGGATAATACTTTACTCGGTCGTCCATTTTCACACCCCCAATTCGCCACTCATCAGTTTCGGCAACAGACGGTCGCGGGCTTGTTTTGCATTATTTATTTGATATCGTAAAACTTGAACCTTTTCAAATATTGGTTGGACAAGTTTTTCAAAATGCTTTGCAATAACGATATCAGGAACAATAATTTCTTCTGCTTTTAAATATTTGAAATGTCTTGCATAGTGATAGTTTGACAAATCCACATTCAGCAAACTTAAGTACAAAAGCGACTGTGGCATATTTTCACATTTTGATACTATCAATTGCGTTCCATCTGCACCTTTAGCAAAAGGAAATTGAATGTATTTTAACACTCTTGTGTGATCGCCAAAAACGATAACAGGCTTACCTATATGTTCGCTTTAAAGTTTGTAGATTATCATTATGACGAGGACGTATTTATAAACAGCAATATTGCCGAACGTCTCGGTGCATATGAGGATTGGGGCGGAAGATATAAGATCACTGTCGACGGAAAAGAATATATTTACGACAAGCTCGTTGATACTGTTCTTTCGGCTTTTCACAACAGCGATTCTGTAGGAAAGAAAATCGGAATATTTGAAAACTATGATAACATCGAAAACATTGCTTACACGGATATCAAATTCAATATAGGTGGACTTATAGATAGCGATTTAGCGAACATCTACATGAGCATGGATGAATTAAACGCTATAAAATTTGTTCTTTATGAATCGGATGAGCTTATACATACCGTTGCTCCCGATTTCAGAAGTTGGCTTGTTTTTGATGGCAGATATAAAGAAGACGAAACGTATATATATAATAAGCCAAATACATATAAGTTCGTGTCAAAGGCTTTAAGCGAACTGAAAAACAAAGAGAAGGCCTCAGAGTATGAATATAAATTCGATATGTGGCTTCTTGAGGAATACGGTGAGCAGGTACCCGAGATCATAAACGATCTTCAGCCGCTCGGAGGAAGCTCTTCCTCTTATGAAAATAAAAAAGCCTGGTACGACAAATACGGCAAATAACAATATAATTTTCACTTAACAGAGGTGTTAATATGAAAAGAAAAGTATGCATATTACTTGCATTTCTTATGATTCTTCAATGTCTTTTTCTCTTCTCTTGCAACAAAGAAAAAGACGAACCGGGCAATATCGGAGAAAGAACACTGACAGACCCGGATGCTATCTTTTACTATGCTCATCCTTCTGCAACTATATATGAGAATTTTGTTTTCTTTCCCAAAAACAACGCAGGCGTGGGTTATAATTTCCTTGATGAAATTGTCCCGCAATCAATAGGCATTTATGATAAAAGCGTAGGAACAAATAATGATAATCCCTTTTACTATGCCGATGATGCGAGTTTTATTCTTGTGGATGAGGAGGCAAGCATAAAAAACGACGGTCTCCCGATATTATATATTGTAGCGAAAGTCGTACTTCACCCAAACGAACGCGAAACGGGCGCTGACGGCAGTTACGTAAGTTATTTTAAATACAAAATAATAAAATACAATACTGCAAACAATTCTGCAAGCATTATTGCCGAAGATATGCCCAATTCTATTCTTTCTTTTGCTAAATACGGTGATACTCTTATTTACGGAACGTCTGATGCGGATGAAGGATATAATATTCACTGTGTAGATACTGACGGAAAGAATCACAGAGTATTTGAAAACCCGGATAAGATGGCTTGCCGCATACAGACAGTATACAGAGACAAGATGTATTTCATTGATCAGAAAACCATGGAGATGTACAGGATAAATCTCTCCGACTTTTCTTCTCTTGAAAAGATAGGCAAGGCGTATATTATAACCCATGCATTTGCACATAGCGGATATATATATTATGCTAACAATCAACGGAGGGAAAAGCTTGGTGAAGATCCAAAGTTAATATTCGATCTTTGCAGACGCAGCGTTGATGACATTTCAAAGGAAGAGGTAATTATCGAAAAGGTCACGAGCGGAAATTTCCTTGACGAAAAGTACTACTACTTTCTTCTTGAAAATGCGAAATCGTTTATAAATCCTTTGGGAAAAACTCTTTATGATGACGGCTGGGGAAAATGCTATGAATTTGATCCTAAATCAGCAGAAAGCACATTGTTCTATGATCTTGGTACAAATTATGATTTTATCGTAAGGTTTCCTATAGCTAAAAACGACGAATATATGCTATTTAACTGCACCACCAATGAAAATCCCAAATTTCTCAAATTCGTTTCTCTTGCGGATGGTAAAGAGCATCTTATCCCCGATTAACACACAAAAATAAATATCTTTATACTTTCCGAAAGGAGTCCGCCATGCTGTTCAAACTGATAAAATATGAACTGAAAAAGCTGTGCACAAGTGCATTTTTCATTGTGCTTTTGGTGCTCTTCCTTTTGGTGAACACCGTACTGTGCTATCGCTTTGCAAGGATGAATACCGAGCATAAGCTGCTATATCAGGGCTACCTCGATAAAGTCTATGAGCTTTACATGGCCGACAGCGAGACCTTTTATGCGGAATATGAGGAAGCCAAGGCACACGCAAAAGAGATGTTTGCGAATAAGAAACGTGTTCCCGGTAAATACGGCACTGAAAGGATAACCGATAAAGAGATCTTTGATACAGTCCTCGAGTATATAAATATGGATGAGGACTTCCATAAGGAGATAAGCGCTCTTATAGTTAAAAACAAGTTTGTCGTAAAGAATGCCGAGAGGACGGGAAAGACGGATAACTACAAATATCACTACACAAAGCATCTTATAGAAACCTACACAAACATAAACGAAAAAGTAAACATAGAGCCTGAGATGATACGCGGCTGGAACGAGCTTTTTACCTATGAGCTTGACTTCTATCTTGTACTCATCCTTGTTGCGGTGTGCTGTGTGTCTATTGCCACAAACGACAGAAAGAACGGCTTCTATGCGGTGGCAGGCACGTGCAAACACGGACGAGGCGCAAGCGCTGTTGCAAAGTACGTATCTCTGCTCATAATGATAGTGTTTCTTGTGCTTATATTCACTCTGACTAATATTATCACGGTGGGAATCGTCTGCGATGGGTATTCAAATCCATTCAATGCGGTTCACGCAATAGACGTTATGGATGCTTTTCCGTACGCGTTAAATATACTTGAAACACAAATAATACTGTATTTTCTCCGCTTTGCCGCTATGGCATCCTTCGCGCTAGCTCTCTTTGCGCTGAGTGTGATCGTTAAGAATCAGATACTGTGTTTCGGAACGGCGTTTATCGTCTTTCTTGCAAATTATTTTATCTATCTTGTTCCTTCATACGAATACGGAGACTGGAAGCACCTCGGACTTCTGTCGCTCTACTTCCCCGACGAATTTATAGTGAGCTACCGCTCCTTCAATTTCTTCGGCGACTCGGTAAACCTTGTTTGGGTGTTCATTATTACGATGATACTCATACTCGTCATAAGCCTTGCACTGACTCTGATATTCTACTCGATGAGAACGTCATCAAAATTCTTCAAACCGCTGAACTTCCTCAGAAAGCTCAAATTTAAGAAACGCACAAGCAAGCGTGCGTCTCTCATCACACCGAGAGGGATATTCTCATTTGAACTGTATAAACACCGCGCTATTGTTATTCTTTTGATAGTTCTGCTTGTTGGAAAGACCTATACCGCAATAAAATATTACGATCCGCTCGAATCTTCTTATGACCGCTTCTATAAGCTCTATATAGAAGAGATAGGAGGAGAGTACTCGGAGGAGAAAGCAGAATACATAAAGAGTGAGGAAAAACACTATAACAAAATAAAAGGTCAGCTTGACTCCATGCAGACAAAGTTCTTTGCAAACGAGATAAGCTCAAAGGAGTATAACGCATATATGGACGAATATATGGTGGCGGAAGTAAAGCTTGACGTGCTTAGTGACCTTTCTATGACCGCACGAAGACTTGCAAAGCTATACGAGGAAAAAGGGATCCTCGCCTCGTTCGTCTATGAAACCGGATACCAAGCGCATGCATACAGAGGCGCCGACTTGATACTGTTACTTTTTGTTGTATTCTTCGCGTCAAGGCTTTATCTCTATGAGAATGAAAAGAGCATATCCGGAACACCGATGGACGTTGTGAACCGAACAAGTAAGCGAGGCAGACTTCCTCTCTATAGCAGAAAATATATTCTCTGTATCGGGGTGTCATTCATTTGTGCGCTCCTGTTCGGCGGAATAGATTGGTTCTTCCTGCTTCGAAAATATCAAATGCCCGATATGTCGGCATCTATTCTCAGTATTGGTATATACGCTGACGCACCTAATATCAGCATTATGCAGTACACAATTTTAAGCGAGCTTCTCGGCATCATCGGAACCATACTTACAGCCCTGCTTGCATTTTGCGCAGGCTCGCTCCTAAAACGCTCTATACTTACATACGCAATAGTTGCGGCATTTGTAGTAGTTCCCTACTATGCTGCGGCAAACGGCGGACGTGTTTTCGCTCTCACTGACACAACAAAGCTTCAAAACACGGACGCGCTCTTCAGAACGGCAAGCAAAATAGGTACCGTGCCGACCGTAGTTATCTTCTTTGCAATATTCACGGCAATACTTATATTCCTCACACTCTTCTCAGCGAAAAGAGTTAAGAAAGGGGTCTGAAATGATACTTAGCATTCAAAACGTTTCAAAATCCTATGGCAAGACAAAGGCTCTCACAGACTTTTCTGCAAAGCTCACTCCGGGTATATATGCCCTTCTCGGACCTAACGGATCGGGTAAGTCTACGCTTATGAACATAATCACGGACAACCTCAAATCCGACAAAGGAATTATTACCTACACGGACGGGGAAGGTGAGGGTGAGGACGTTCTCAAGATGGGTGTGCGCTTTCGAGAAAAGCTCGGATTTATGCCTCAGTACCCCGGAATGTATCCACAGTTCAGAGCAGCTGAGTTTCTAAGATATATGTGCGTCCTCAAAGACGTCGGTGCGGACAAGAAGGGGAAGGAGAAAAAAGAATTCGTAGACGGACATATAAATTCTCTCCTTGAAGCCGTTGAGCTGTCTGACGTTGCAAACCACAAGATCTCATCGTTCTCGGGCGGCATGAAGCAACGTCTTGCTCTTGCATCTGCACTTATAGGCGACCCGGACATACTCATCCTTGACGAGCCGACCGCAGGTCTTGACCCGAAGCAGAGGATCTCTATCCGAAACTACATTGCAAGAATTGCTTTTAACAAGATCGTGATCATCGCGACACACGTGGTCTCTGACGTTGAATATATTGCGAAAGAGGCTATAATTCTCAAAAAAGGTGTCATTGTTGACTGCGCACCTCCCGCCGGGCTTACAAAGAAAATCGAGGGTAGGGTGTGGGTAGTTACTGCCGACGAAAGCGATGTCGAATCTCTTCAAAAGGCGTACCGAGTCACAAACATCTCGCATGACAACGACGGAAACGCCCTGCTTCGTGTCCTGTCCGAAGAAAAGCCGAATGAAAGGAGCGAGGCTGTCACACCGTCGCTTGAGGATTATTATCTTTACGTTTTTTCTGACGTTTTATAAATTGCATTATTGATAATACGGTGTTTTCTCAAGGTCACATTCGAGAGAGCACCGTATTTATTTTATATTTCTATTGACTTGATCCTAAAAATATGATATAATTAAATTGCTAAAAAAGAAACCATCTCTTACGCAAAGGAAGAAAAAATGTCTACTCACCGCAAGGCTTATCTTGAAATAACCAACCGTTGCAATCTCAGCTGTGCTTTCTGCCCGGGAACCGAGCGGCGAGCGCACGTTATGACTGAAGATGAATTTATATTTCTCGCAAAACGTCTGACACCCTGGGCGGAATATCTGTATTTTCATTTGATGGGCGAGCCCACCGCTCATCCTCTGCTTCCTAATTTTATAAAGATATCCAACGGGCTCGGGCTCAAGCCTATTATTACGACAAACGGAACTCTGCTTTCCTTTCGCGGGGATGAAATTATTGCGGCAAAGCCCTATAAGATCAACATATCTTTGCACGCCTTTGAGGCCAACCCTCCGAAAATGACATTTGAAGAATATATTTACGGATGTCTGGATCTTGCGGAAAGAGCCTCAAACGAGGGTATTATCACCGTCCTTCGGCTTTGGAATCTGGATGGCAAGGCAGACGGCGCTCTGCATGAAAAAAATGATATGATACTGTCTGCTATGAGGGAAAAATTCTCTTCAGAGTGGAAAAAGACACGCTCTGGAGAAAAGCTCAAGGACAGGGTATTCCTCGAATGGGGAGAAAAATTCGACTGGCCGGACATAAAAGGAAGCATTCTTAACGAAAACGGCTTCTGCTACGGTCTGCGCGATCAGGTCGGGGTCCTCTGTGACGGAAGTGTAGTTCCCTGCTGTCTTGACCGCAACGGAGATATTACGCTTGGAAATCTGTTTGACAGTTCACTTGAGGAAATTCTTTTATCAAAAAGAGCTCGCGAGCTTTACGACGGATTTACCTCTCACATATGCAGTGAGGAGCTATGCAAAAGATGCATGCGCGCCTCATATTACAGAAGGGCCGAAAAGACAAAATAAATAAAAACATCGCATAAAAAAGTCGGGATACAGGAGGGTTTTCGCTCAAAGGGACAAAAATTGACCAATGGGTGAAAGCCGATACGGGACAAGAGAAAATCCGATCATCGAAAAGATGGTCGGATTTTTCTTTATATACAGATGAAAACAGCTCCGAGGTCACAACGATCTCCGAGCTGTTTGGCTTTTATGAGTTCATAT
>SVQV01000101.1 GCA_015065175.1 Oscillospiraceae bacterium
GCTCTGGTTATCAGCATTCCGCTCAGCTTTTTTGCAGGAATAGGCGGCGCGAGCCGTGAGGGCATTTTAGTCAAGGGCTCGAACTATCTAGAAGCTTTATCAAAAACGGGATATGTCGCCTTTGATAAGACGGGAACGCTGACAAAGGGAGCCTTTGAGGTCACCGATATATCACCGCTTGACCCTGCTTTTTCGAAGGAAAGACTGCTTGAAATTGCATCGCTTGCGGAAAGCGCATCCTCGCATCCTATAAGTAAAAGCCTGCAACGCGCCTACGGAAAGGATATAGACCGAAGCCGTGTCTGCGACATTCAGGAGCTTAGTGGGTACGGTGTTTCCGCCACAGTCGACGGCTTGGAGGTTGCTGTCGGAAATGCCAGGCTGATGCAAACAATAGTTGTCACTCAAGCGGCTCAAAATTTAACAGGTACTGTTATTCATATTTCTGTAAATCGAAAATATGCGGGATATATACTTATCTCCGATATAATAAAGCCAAATTCCGCGCGCGCCATAAATGAGTTGCGAAAATCGGGAGTAAGAGAAACTATTTTGCTGACAGGTGATTCAAAGGAAGTCGCCGAGCATGTTTCCGACGAATTGGGCATAGACACCTATTATGCCGAGCTTTTGCCAAAGGATAAGGTCACAAAGGCAGAAGAAATCATTTCCCGTAAAGCTGAAAATCGTACATTTGTTTTTGTCGGTGACGGCATAAACGATGCGCCTGTGCTGTCCCGTGCCGACATAGGCATTGCTATGGGCGCTATGGGCTCGGATGCGGCAATAGAAGCCGCAGATGTTGTGCTTATGGACGATGACCCCGCAAAGATAGCGAAGGCGATAAAGATTTCGCGAAAATGCCTGCGAATAGTTTACGAAAACACCGTTTTTGCCATTTCTGTAAAGCTTATTGCGCTTATTCTTGTCGCTTTAGGCTCGGCTAATATGTGGATGGCTGTTTTTGCCGATGTCGGTGTTATGGTATTGGCTATTCTGAATGCTATCCGTGCGCTGTTTGTAAAAGGCTTATAAAGGACTTGTCATAAACTTGTTCGCTTCTGAATATGCTTTTCTTAAAGAATAATTTCAGAGGTGAATTATGAAAAACTCTATATCTGTATGGCAGCTTGTGGGCTTTGCCTTTACTTCTGTTTTCGGAACGCTTTTGCATTTTCTCTATGAGTGGACGGGAAGCCGATTTGCCGCGCTGTTTTCGGGTGTGAACGAGTCCACCTGGGAGCATATGAAGCTTATTTTCTTCCCTATGCTCCTGTTCGCTTTAATAGAAAGCCGATTTATAGAAAAGGACTTTTGCTCCTTTTGGTGTATAAAGCTAAAGGGAATACTTTTAGGGCTTTTTCTTATCCCCATAATCTTTTATACAGTTAACGGCGCTTTCGGCAGGTCTCCCGACTGGTTCAACATAAGCATATTTTTTATAGCGGCGGCTATCGCTTATTTTTATGAAACTGTTCTCTTTAAAAAAGACACGCCCTGCAAGCATAAAAAAGCGGCTATCGCTCTGCTCTCCGCTATAGCGATAGCCTTCTGGGTCTTTACCTTCTATCCTCCGCAAATTCCCTTGTTTCTCGACCCTGTCACCAATATGTACGGAATAGCTTGAAGGGCTATTCCGTTTTTTCTTCTGAAATCAAAAGCGATTAATTGCTTTGCGCCGCACGCTCGAAGGCGCTGTATATTTCTTCGGAAAGCGCTTTCATTCTTTCGGCATCGGTCTTTATTACCTGTCTGTCATATGTAACTATGCCGTTAGTCTCGTCCTCGATATCGCTTACCTGCGTAAGCACCGAGGCGCAGAGTCCTCTCTCTATCATCGGGATAACTTCATTGCGATAAAGCTTTTCAAGGGCATCCGAAAGTGCTTCGGTCGTCTTGAAAAAACGATACCCATAGGTCTTGTCGAGATTAAAGGAATGTCCCTCTATCTTGCAGGAGTATCCGCCGAATTCGGAAAGAACCGTAGGCTTTTCGGGCTTGCTTTTCAGGTCAAGCTTCTTGAAATAGACGTGATCGCTCGAAACATCGCTCTTTGTCTCGGTAAACCAGCCCGATGTCGCATCGTATATTCTCGTCGGATCGTATTCCTTCAGCATCTCATACATTCCGTCGGCATCAAACTGACCCCAGCCCTCGTTGAATACCGTATAGTAGCACACACAGGGGTGATTGTAAAGCAGATCAAGCGTTTCCTTCGAGTCCTTTATAAATGACTGACGTCTCTTTTCGGTGGCTTTGTGGGATATTCCGCGCTTCATGCCGAGCGTAGGGAGCGCGGTGTCAAGGAGGAAGCTGTATTTTCCGCTATTGACCATATCCTGAAAGACTATCATACCGAGCTTATCGCAATAGTAATAGAAAAGCTCGGGCTCTGTTTTTATGTGCTTTCTGAGCATATTGAAGCCCTGAGCCTTCATATGCTTTATGTCGAAAATATAACCCTCGGGCGTGGCGGGAGTGTATATTCCGTCACTGTAATATCCCTGATCGAGAAGCCCGTGGAAGAAATACGGCTTTCCGTTAAGGGCTATATAGCTTCTCTCTCCCCGCCTCTTGACTTCTACGGTACGGAGAGCAAAATATGACTCTATTCTGTCCTCTCCCGAAATCAAAACAAATTCATAAAGGTAAGGCGATTCGGGTGTCCAATTTACAGGTGAGTCTATTTTCAGTGTCACAGAGTCGCCGGTGTAAGTGTATTCCTTTATGCCGTCGGGCAGAGCTATAGCTACTGTCTTTTCGTCTTCACCGCCTACCGTGTCTATTCTGACAGAGTCGAGTGTCGGGGTGACTCTCAAAGATCTTATATGTTTTTCGGGCAGACATTCCAGCCATACCGCCTGCCAGATACCGCTTACAGGCGTATACCACATACCGCCCCTGTTTTTTCTCTGCTTTCCGTATGCAAGCTCTGTGTCAAGAGTGTCTGTCACTGTTACTGTAAGCTCGTTTTCACCGAGCCTTACGCACTCGGTAAGGTCATATTCAAACGGCAGATAACCGCCTGTATGCTCGGGGAAGGTATGCCCGTTTACAGAGACCTGCGCTATCTGATCCACGGCGCCAAAGTGAAGTATCACTCTGCCCTGCGCAAGCTCCTTTTCGCTTAAAGAGAAGCACTTTTTATAGATATACTGCTCGTTTTTACCAAGCTCCCTTTCAATTCCCGAAAGTCTTGACTCGGGCGGAAACGGAACCTTTATTTTTCCGAGCGGTGAAATGCCTTCCTTTCCTTTTACCGAAAGCTCCCACTCTCCGCAAAGCGAGATATATGACTCTCGCTTCATCTGCGGACGGGGATACTCCGTCCAGTCCATGTCCGTGTTTTTTTCAAAGGGAGTTTCCAAGCCCTTACAAAGACGGGGCTTTTTGCTTTTTTTATTGATAACGAGGAAAAGCGCAAGAAGTATTATAGGCGCAAGTGACGCAAGGAATATATCCGAACTTGGAACAAATGACTCTGTTCCGTCGTTGTTGACTATCTTTTCTGCCGATGACAGTACCGCTCTGCCTATACTCGGACCGACTATGCCGGGAATCAGAACCTGTGAAAATATTCTTACTCCCTGAAGCATGCCTGCCTTTCCTTCGGGTGTCAAGTCCCTGATCTTTGCGCCGAATACCGCCATTCCCGAAAGGTAGCCGCACATCATAAGAAGCGAGCCGACAAACACGGGCAGAGTCGCACGGAAAACATAGAGAATGACATAGCCGACAGAGAGAGCCACAATTGAAATAACGGAGGAAAATCCGAAGCCCTTTTTATCGTACACCTTGCCCAAAAATGCCGTTAAGGCAGAGGCGAGTATAATGGCGGGAGCCATTACAAAAACATAGTCGGTCATGCCGAGAGATACCTCATAGTAGATTATGAGATATGGCATAAATATCTGAATTGAGATATTGAAGATTATGAACATCAGAAGATAGAAATAGAAGGAGAGATTGGCTCTGACTGTTGACGGCAAAAAGCCGTATACAACGTTTTTAAGATATCCGCTCTCGGAGGGGGTAAGCTTCTTTTCCTTGATGATAAACAAGCCTGTAACGCCTATGACAAGGACGCAAACGCCTATTATAGTAAATATCGAGCTCCAGCTCTCTGCCCTGTCAAGATCGAAAGCCATAAAGCCGCCAAACACGACGAGTATAGCAACGAGCGGCATCATGGCGTTTATGCCCTCTGCCGCGCCTCTGTTTGTGCTGTCGGTGCTGTCGGTAAGCCACGCGTTAAAGGCGGCGTCGTTTGCCGTAGAGCCAAAGAAGGTCATGAGGCAGTCAAGGAATATTGTAAGCGATACACCCATAGCCGCCGCAGACGCTGCCATAGGAAATACCGACTCTATTACGTCGATCTTAAGCAGAGCGAAGCAGAATATGGACACGCCCCAAAGGATATATCCTACGCTGATAAAGAGCTTTCTCTTTCCCACTCTGTCGGAGAGCGCACCCATAAGCACTGTAGTAAGTGTTGCGGTAACGGCGCTCAAAGCGACCATGAGAGATATGTCCTTCGCCGTTGCATTGAACATTTTATATATGAATACGTTCAAATACATATTCTCAACGACCCACGCCACCTGACCCATAAGTCCAAAGAGCGCAAGTGTCGCCCAGAAGCTTTTGCTAAGCTTTGTTTTCATTTTTTGTTCACCTCTGATTTATTCTATTGCTTCTATAAGAAAGCTGACGGGACGGAAGCCGTCATTACAGGATATCATCGCGCTTTTTTTGTTTTTCATCCAGCCGTCATATATGTCCTCGCCGCCGTACAAGAGCGTCATAACAAAGGGAGAAACGCTCTCCCATGCGCTGTCGCAAAAATCGGTCGGCTTTTTATATTCATTAAGTATCCAGCTCTGCCCCACCTGTAAATCACAGGCATGCTCTATGGGGTTCTCGTATTTCGCTATCAAGTCCTCGTGACAGACCTTTTTCATTACTGTGATTTTTAATTTATTCATTCTGTGCCTCATCTATTTTTGTTTTTATTATATTGTAGCATAAAATAAGGCGTAAAACAAGGCAAAAATCAAAAAACTCAAAAAAACTGTTGCAAGATATGCCTTTTTGCGTTATAATACTTTTTAGAAGTACAAAAATTTGATATGAGGAGAAAGCCGTGAAACTTTCAGAGCTTTTTAAAAACGAAAAACTTACACTTTCCTTTGAGGTGTTCCCTCCAAAGACAGACACAGCCTTTGAGAGCGTGAAGCACGCAACCGAGGAAATAGCAAAGCTGCGCCCCTATTTTATGAGTGTTACATACGGAGCGGGCGGCGGCACAGACCGCTATACCTTGGAGATAGCCAAAAACATAAAGGAGCGTTACGGAGTGCCTACCTTGGCGCACCTTACCTGCGTTTCCTCCACAAGAGAGACCGTTCTTTCAAAGATAGAGGCGATAAAGCAGGCGGGAATTGAAAACGTTATGGCGCTCAGAGGCGACCTTACGCCCGAGCTTGAAAAAAGCGACAGATCGGGTTGGGCATACAAGCATGCGGTAGACCTCATAAGAGAATTGAAGGAAAGCGGCGCAGACTTCTGTATAGGAGGCGCCTGCTACCCCGAGATACACCCCGAGAGCCAAAATCAGAAGGAGGATATCCTTCACCTTAAAGAAAAAGTGGATGCGGGCTGTTCATTTTTGACTACACAGATGTTTTTCGACAATAATCTTCTCTATAATTTTCTTTACAAGATAAGAGAAAGCGGAATTACCGTGCCTATTATCCCGGGAATTATGCCGATAACGAACGCAAATCAAGTGGAGCGCGCGATAAAGCTGTCCGGCTCGTTTATGCCCCAACGCTTCAAGGCGTTAGTCGATAAATTCGGCTCAAATCCTGCCGCCATGAAGCAGGCGGGAATCGCATATGCGACCGACCAGATAATAGACCTTTTCGCTAACGGAATCAAAAACGTACATGTTTACTCTATGAACAAGCCCGACGTTGCCGCCGCTATACAGAACAACCTGTCGGACATACTCGAATGATGAGAGAGGGCATTTTTGTAAAGGAGTATTCCGGAATAGAAATAAACCGCGCGGAAATTTTGCGCTATGCGGGAGTAAAGAGGGATATTTCGGACTACGACACGCTTCTGGATGAATGTATAAAAGAGGCATCCGACAAGCTCAGGTATTCTGTCTGCTACAGAGAATTTCCTTTGAAGATAAGCGATGAGACACTCGACCTGTGCTTTGCGGAGATCAAGTCGAAAAGTCTGAAAAAGAACCTCTGCGGATGTAACAGATTTCTGCTTTTTGCCGCTACAGTCGGAATTGAGCTTGACAGGCTTATAAACAAATACAGCAGAACAGAGCCGTCAAGAGCGCTTATATTTCAAGCGTTCGGTGCGGAAAGGATAGAGAGCCTTTGCGATGCCTTTTGTTCCGACCTTGAAAAAGAAATGGCATTACAGAATTGCTCGACACGTCCTCGCTACAGTGCGGGCTACGGAGATTTCCCTGTTGAAATACAGTCTGATATCTGCAAAGCGCTTGACTGTTCTAAAAAAATCGGCGTTTTTGTAAATGAAAGTTTACTTTTGTCCCCTTCAAAATCGGTGACCGCCATAGTGGGAATTGAATCAAAACTTTATTAAAAAATCGGAGAATTTATGGAACTCAAGGAATATTTAAAAAACAATTTAGTATATCTGGACGGAGGCTTCGGCACGCTCTTGCAGTCGCGTGGGCTTTCCGCAGGCGAGCTGCCCGAAAGACGAAACCTTACACATCCCGATCTTATAAAGGGCATTCATCTCGACTATTATAATGCGGGAGCGAATATCGTACACGCCAACACCTTCGGCGCTAATATACTTAAATTTTCTGAAAGCGAGCTTGAAAGCATAATTTCGAGCGCCGCAAAAATAGCGAACGATGCAAAAAAAGAAAGCATCGGCACACAGGAAAAATGGGTAGCTCTCGACCTCGGTCCTACGGGCAGAATGCTGAAGCCATACGGAGACTTAGACTTTGAAAGCGCCGTAGAAATATTTGCGAAAACAGTAAGGATAGGCGCAAAATACGGCTTTGACCTCGTCTCCATAGAAACAATGAATGACAGCTACGAAACAAAGGCGGCGCTTTTAGCGGCAAAGGAAAACTGCTCGCTTCCCGTTTTTGTTTCCAACGCTTACTCCGCTGACGGAAAGCTGGTAACGGGTGCCTCCCCTGCCGCTATGGTGGCTATGCTTGAGGGACTCGGCGCAGACGCTATAGGTCTTAACTGCTCACTCGGCCCGAAGGCGCTTAAGGGTATTCTTGACGAATACCTCAAAAATTCTTCTCTCCCTGTAATTTTAAAGCCCAATGCGGGACTTCCCAAGATAGTAAACGGAAAGACTGTATTTGACGTTGATGCGGAAGAATTTTCAACCGATATGGCAGAAGCCGTCCGTCTCGGAGCGAGAATAGTAGGAGGCTGTTGCGGTACTACGCCCGAATATATTTCCGCATTGAAGGAAAAGACCTCGGATATCAAGCCTGTACCCGTCGAAAAGAAGGAGTTTACTCTCGTCAGCTCTTATACTCACGCGCAGATCTTTGACCGTGAGCCT
>SVQV01000102.1 GCA_015065175.1 Oscillospiraceae bacterium
GATATCAAGATAGCTGCCGACATATTCACTGTCTATCTTGTCGATAAAGTCACGCATTTCCATAGGCGAAAGCAAAAACTTGTTCCATACGTTTTCAAGAGCTATATTGATCTTCAAGTCCTCAGCATATCCTTTAAGCTCATTAAGACCTTCTAACGCGCGGCAGTAAACCACATCATACGCTACCTTTTTTTCGGGAAATGCGAACTCTACGTTGACCACTCCCGGAATTACCAAGATAGTATCAGCGCCGATAAGCTTTGCCGTTTCAAGCTGCTTTTTTATCATATCCTTTGCCTTCTGACGCAAAGCTTCGTCATCATCGCTTAAGCGATAATCCCAACAGAGACCGCAGGACAGACTGTAAAGCTTAAGCCCCATATCCTCTGCCATTTTTCTGACACCAATTATCTCCTTTTCAGTAGACTGTAAGGAAAGCTCGCCTTCACCATTCAAGGCAAGCTCTACGCCTTCAAAGCCCGCTCTCTTTGCAAGCTCAAGACTTTCTTTGATAGTCCCACCGGGAAAAGACCAGATGTTAATACCTTTTTTCATAACAAACTCCTTGCAAATAAATTTAATATGTGCTATACTCATTATAAGATAGCCTGTTCTTTTTGAACAGTCATTTATTTGTCATTAAAGTGTATTTTTGTACACGCTTTTCGGAGGTGAGGATAATTATGAAAGATGCTTATGTGAAAACACAACTGCAGAATGTTATAAATATTTCAAAGATCGTTACGGTACACTATTACGAGTTTGATAAAAATTTTGTATTTGACGGGGAGACACATGACTTTTGGGAAATGGTTTATATCGATAAAGGACGTGTGCAGATTCGCCGTGACGACGAGGAGCTTGTGCTTTCTCAAGGGGAGATAATATTTCACGCTCCTAACGAATTTCATTCAATAAAGGCGCTTGACTCAGAGCCGAACTTCTTTGTTGTTTCCTTTGTCTGTAATTCTCCTTTTATCTCATATCTCGAAAAATATCACACGGTATTGAATAAGATGCTGCACTCTTTTATAGCCTCGATCATTGCGGAGTCGGAGAACACCTATCTGATACCAAAAAATGATCCGTCGCTCAAGAAGCTCGTAAAAAGGGAAGAGTGCTTGTTCGGTGGGGAACAATTGATAAAAACATATCTTGAACAGCTTGTCATTATACTTATAAGAAACATTTTAAAAAAGAGCGATACGAGCATTTTTCCGTCTAAAGAAAGTATGGAAAATCATCTGATAAGCACAGCAAAGCGCATTATAACAGAAAAATCGGAGCAGCCCTTCCGTGTAAGTAAGCTCTGCGCTGAACTCGGATATAGCAAAACCTATCTAAGCCGACTCTTCCGTGAGCAAACAGGAGAAACTATTGCAAGCTTCGCCGTAAAGCAAAAAATAAAGCTCGCAAAGCAGCTCATAAGAGAAGGGAACTACAACTTTGCGCAAATATCGGATAAGCTCTCCTTCGACAATCCACAATACTTTTCACGGGTGTTCAAGAGAATTACAAAAATGACACCTACAGAATTTAAAGAGTCGCTGAATTTTAAGGGGGAGTAATAGTAATATATTATAAGTGATGTAGTGGCTGCGCCACAGTGATGGGATGCTACGCATAGTGATGAAGCTCGCTTCGCTCGCAGTGATTTGATGTTTGCTCACTACGCCGATAGGCGTAACATAACTCACGCAGTGAACATCACAGCCGAAGGCGGCATCGCTTGCCTGCAAGGCAAACATCGTTGAAAAAAGCACTTGCGAGCAAGTGCTTTTTTCTGGCCCGCTTGACAGGATTCGAACCTGCGACCATCGGAATCGGAATCCGGTACTCTATCCGGCTGAGCTACAAGCGGAAATATTAAATGTTTTTAGATAATTATAACATTTTATTTAGTTTTGTAAACGTATTTTGTAAAAAGATTTTTATCTATTGACTTATTTTTCATTATATGATAAAATATTACTGTTATAAAAAAATAGGAGAAAGAAAATGGAATTTTTTAAAGAATTGGCAAAATACGACAGCGAAGTTTTTGATGCTTGCTCTCTTGAGCTTGAGAGACAGAAGCACAACATTGAGCTTATCGCCTCCGAGAATATAGTTTCTGAAGCGGTATTGCTTGCTATGGGAACCGTTCTTACCAATAAGTATGCGGAAGGCTATCCCGGCAAGAGATATTACGGCGGCTGTGAGCGTGTTGATATTGTTGAAAATATCGCGAGAGACAGAGCTAAAAAGCTTTTCGGAGCAGAGCATGCGAATGTTCAGCCTCACAGTGGCGCATCGGCTAACCTTGCGGTGTTCTTTGCGCTTCTTGAGTGCGGAGATACTGTAATGGGCTTGAACCTTGCCCACGGAGGACATCTTTCACACGGCTCTCCTGTAAATATATCGGGTAAGTATTTCAATATCATACCTTACGGTGTGAATAAAGAAACAGAAACTCTCGACTACGAGGAGATGCGTAAGATAGCTCTTGAATGTAAGCCTAAGATGATAATTGCGGGCGCAAGCGCATATTCAAGAACCATCGACTTCGCTAAAATAAGAGAAATTGCTGATGAGGTCGGCGCATATCTTATGGTAGATATGGCTCATATCGCAGGACTTGTTGCCGCAGGCTTGCATCCCAATCCCGTTCCCTATGCTCACGTTGTTACAACTACCACACATAAGACCCTGCGCGGTCCTCGCGGCGGACTTATTCTCTGCAAGGAAGAGCTTGCCAAGCAGATAGACAAGGCAGTGTTCCCGGGTACACAGGGCGGACCTCTTATGCATATAATTGCTGCTAAAGCAGTTGCATTCGGAGAAGCGCTTACCGATGAATTCAAAGAGTATCAGAAGCAGATAGTGAAGAACTCCAAAGCCTTCAGCGAGGCGCTTATGGCAGAGGGCTTCCGTGTTGTTTCTGGCGGTACGGATAACCACCTGAGCCTGATAGACTTGAGACCCTTCAATATCACAGGTAAGGACTTTGAGAAGAAGCTCGACGATGTACATATCACCGTCAACAAGAACGCCATTCCCGATGACCCCGAAAGTCCATTTGTTACGAGCGGTATCCGTGTAGGCACACCCGCAGTTACAACAAGAGGCTTCAAGGAAGAAGAAATGCGCATGATAGCAAAGTGGATGCGTGAAATAGCAACCGATTACGAGGGTAACCGTGACAGAATAAGAGAAGAAGTTATCGCACTTTGCAAAAAGTATCCGATTTACGAATAATTAGTATATAAAAGCCGTTGCACATTGCTTGTGCAACGGCTTTTTTTAAGCATAGCTTTTAACGCCTGTGAGTTATTAGTCAATAACCTTAACGATGTAAGGAGCCATTTCAGCCTCGAGCTGAGCCTTTTCCTCGGCAGCAGCCTTCTGAGCTGCTATTCTTTCAGCTCTTTCAGCCTCTCTCTGAGCCTTTTCTGCTTCTCTGCGAGCCTTTTCCTCGGCGATTCTCGGATTTTCAACGAGTGCCTTCATAGAAAGGCTGAGCTTGCGGTTCTCATCGTCGATCTCGGTGATCTTAACGTCAACCTCCTGACCTACAGAAAGAACATCCTTCGGATTTTCAATTCTGTCGTGAGAGATCTTGGAAATGTGGATAAGACCGTCAACACCGTCATAAACCTCAGCAAACGCGCCGAAGGGCATAACGTTTACGATCTTCGCCTTGCATACGTCGCCTACCTGGAACTTCTGGGTAAACTGATACCAGCTATCCATCTCCTGTGTCTTGTAGCCGAGAGAAATGCGCTTCTTTTCAGCGTCAAATTCCTTTACGAATACGTCGATCTGCTGACCGATTTCAAGGATCTGAGAAGGATGCTTGATACGCTTCCAGGAAAGCTCGGAGTTGTGAACCATACCGTCAATTCCGCCAAGGTCAACAAACGCACCGTAGTTTACAAAGTTCTTAACAGTACCCATATAGTGCTTGCCAACTTCAACCTCTGCCCAAGCAGCAGCTTCCTTTTCCTTGCGCTCTTCGTTGAGGATAACCTTGATAGATGCGATAGCCTTCTTGTGCTTTTCGTCAACGTCGATAAGTCTTACACGCTGAGTTGTTCCTACGAGGGGAGAAAGGTCAGCGTCCTTTGCAAGACCTGTCTGAGAAGCGGGAATGAATATTTCAAGTCCGTCTACTGATATGATAACTCCGCCCTTGATAGCCTTTGTGATCTCGCCTTCAAGAATGAGGTTTTCCTTGTACTTCTCGCACAAATCAAGCCAGTTCTTGTCTGCGTCTACTCTCTTCTTGGAAAGAGTAGCAGTTCCTTTTCCGTCCTCAACTCTGATAACGAATGCAGTAACCTCTTCGCCTATCTTAAACATTTTACGAAGGTCGGCAGCGTTGTCATCTGTGATCTGCTCACGAGCGATGACACCGGTTACCTTGGTACCAAGGTCTACGTAGACTTCATTGTCTGAAATCGCCGTAACGATACCGTGCACTGTTTCCCCTGTATGTAAAGTTTTGAGTGAGTCCTCCAACATCTGTTCAAAATTTTCGATGCTCATTTTTTTATAAACCTCCATTATTATACCGTTCGGGGTCGATGCCCCTGCGGTTATTGCTATTTTAAAGTTGTGACCTAAATTGCTTCTGTCTATCTCGTCTGCCGTTTCTATCCACTGTGTATTGGGACAAAGGGTTCTGCAAAGCTCAAAAAGCTTCTTCGTGTTAGAGCTTGTCTTGCCCCCGATTACGATCACGGCGTCCGAAACCTTCGCAAGCTCGACGGCTTCGTTCTGCCTGTTTTCAGTCACACTGCATATTGTATCAAAAAATTTTGCATTTGTATATAGTTTTTTGAAAATTTTTTGTGTTTTTTTCCATAATTTCAGACTTTGTGTAGTTTGAGAGGCAAAAATCAAGTTTTTTTGTGTAAAATCACCATTAGAAACAAGCTTCTCAATATCCTCGTCTGAAGAAATCAGGGTATAATCGCCTTTTACATAGCTCAGTATACCTTGAACCTCGGGATGATCTGCCGTTCCAAGTAAAACGAACATAGACTCCTCCGAAGTGTTTTCCTCGGCAGCCTTGTGAATTCGCTTCACGAAAGGACAGGTCATGTCCACTATTTTGAAATTCGGATTTTCGCTTTCCGCACGCCGCAGAAGCTCCTCACTTTGCTTAGGAATTCCGTGAGTACGGATAATTATATATATCTTTTTGCCGTCCTTCGCCTTCTGTGAAAGCTTGAGCGCCTCCTCGACGCATATACCGAATACACCTTGGCTTTCAAGCGCTTTTATATACGAGTCGTTGTGTATAAGATTTCCGAGTGTGTAGATCTCTGTAGACTCGTCCTTTTCTTTTATGAGATTCTCTACGAAATTCGTCGCGCGCTTTACACCGAAGCAAAAGCCCGCATTTTCAGCTACAGTTATTTTCATTCGGCGCTCTTATCCTCGCAGTCGGATATGTCAGCAGTAAAACCGCCAAGCTTGCAGATCTCGGCATAGACCTTCTCAGTCGCCGCCTTGTATTCAGCGCCGCCTCCTTTTTCAAAGCCAAGCTCGCTGTAGGGGATAGGCTTGCCTATAATGATATCTACACGGCGGAAGAAAAGCAGATATTTTTGCTTCTTCATTTTTACGCAGACGGGCAGCATGGGAGCCTTTGCGTGATAAGCTATCATGCCCGCGCCGCTCTTTATAGGTGTCTCTGCGGGATTTTTGCCCTTCTGCCGAGTTCCCTGAGGAAATACTGCGACAAGCTCGCCGCTTTTTATAAGACTTACCGATTTTTTTATTGCGCCTATGTCGCTTCCGCCTCTGTCTAATTTGCAGGCGCCGAGAGCTATTATAAGAGTCTTAAGCAATGGGATCTTGAAAAGCTCCGCCTTTGCAAGATATCTCAGTCTCCTCTCTCTCGGGAAGCATGCCGAAATTGCCAGTACATCAAGAAGTCCTACGTGGTTTGCGCAAACTACACAGCCGTTATATTCGGGCACATTCTCGTATCCCGTGGTTCTCAAATGCATGCAGAATTTAAAGATCCTGTGAAAGAAATTGTAAAAATGACGGTAGAAGCGTGTCTGCTCGGTTGTTTTGTGCGTATTTTCGTTTATTATTCTTATCGCCTCGTCTATGGTCTGCTCGACTGTGAGGTCGGAGTTGTCGAGAATTATAGCATCCTTTGCCGCAACAGCGGGTGCTACGCTTCGGGTACTGTCATTTTCGTCCCTCGTCTTCATATCATTCAAGACATCCTCGACTGTTGTTTCGATACCCTTTTCTTTCAGCTCCTCATATCTGCGCTTAGCTCTCGCCTCGATAGAAGCCGTCAAAAATATCTTAACGTCAGCATCGGGAAATATAACAGTGCCTATGTCACGTCCGTCCATTATTACGTCGTTTGTCTTGGCGATAGAACGCTGAGTATCAAGCAGAAACGCTCTTACCTCGGGAATAGCCGAGACCTTGGAAGCGTACATTGAAATTTCGGGTGTTCTTATCAGTCCGTTTACATCCTCGTCGCAGAGCATCACATGCTGTTCGCCGTTTTCAAAGCGCAGGTCAAGAGAAATGTTAGGTAATTCATTGATCACCGTAGCCGTGTCGTCGGGGCTTATATCCTTTCTTCTTATGTATAAGCCGATAGAGCGGTAAAGCGCTCCCGTGTCAACATAGACGATATTCATTTTTGCCGCGACCGCTTTTGCGAGGCTGCTTTTGCCCGCACCGCTCGGTCCGTCAACTGCAATTTTTATCATACGGTATCCTTTCTTTATTGCATAGCTGCATTTTTTCCCGCAAGATATGCGGTGGAGAAGGCGATCTGTAAATTAAAGCCGCCCGTGTAGGCGTCGACGTCGATTATCTCTCCCGCAAAGTACAGGTTTTCGGTCAGCTTCGACATCATTGTTTTAGGCGATATCTCTTTTACGTTTACACCGCCCGAGGTAATGATAGCTTCTTCTATCGGACGGAAGCCGAGAATATCAAATTCCCATCCCTTGAGTAGTGAAAGTATCCTTTGGCGTTCAGCCTTTGTGATAGAATTAACCTTTTTTGCAGGGGATATTCCTGTCTCTTTTATAAATACCTCAATCATTTTTGAGGGCAAGAGATCGCAAAGGGCATTCGCAAAATCCCTGTTCGAATATTTTTCAAAGTCGGATAATATACGGGCGTCCAACTGCTTTTCGTCAAGCGCAGGCTTCATATCTATTCTGAGCTTTAGTTGATCTAACGGAACATTTCTTATATGTGACGAAGCGCTCAATATCATAGGACCGCTTACACCGAAATGTGTAAAAAGCATCTCCCCGAAATCTGTATAGATGACCTTTCCGTTCTCCTTGTGTATTATAGAAAGTCCTACGTTTTTAAGAGAAAGCCCCTGCATACTGCGGCAGGCATTTCCCTTTATTTCCAACGGCACAAGGGAAGGGATTATATCGGTTACGGTATGTCCCGCTTCCTTTGCCAGCTTGTAGCCGAAGCCGTCAGAGCCTGTCCTTTGGTATGACATACCGCCCGTTGCTATTATTACCGAGTCGAA
>SVQV01000005.1 GCA_015065175.1 Oscillospiraceae bacterium
TTCGGCTTGTCGGGCTGGCTCAGTACGGCAACTACCTCTTTTCCGTCGTCAAGCAATCTTCCGAGACAGGCGGCGGCAATATCGGGTGTGCCCATAAAAAGTATTCTCATTATTTATCCTCTTAACTCTTCTATTTCTTTTTTTGTAAGCGGTCTTATCATTTCGTCGGTGAAAAGCTTTCCTTCAAGGTGGTCAAGCTCGTGGCAGAACGCCTTCGCAAGCATTCCCTTTCCTGTTATCTCGACAGTCTCGCCTTTTCTGTTCAGGGCGCGCACCGTGACCGCATAGGGACGGCTCGTGATTCCCCAGACGTTAGGAACCGAAAGACAGCCCTCTACCTCCTCCTGCTTGCCCGAGTAGGCGATTATTTTCGGATTTATAAGCTCGAAATATCCGTCCTCGTCTGTCTCTACTATGACCACTCTGCGCAAAACGCCTACCTGTACGGCGGCAAGTCCCGCGCCCTGCGCCTTGTGCATCGTCTCCTTCATATCATCCAAAAGAGTGATGATGCGGGGTGTTATCTCCTCTACGGGACGGGATACCTTTCTGAGTATCGGGTCGCCCTCTTTTACTATCTTGAGTATTGCCATTGTCCTGTTCTCCTGTTGTTTTTCTTATGTTAAATGTAAAGCTTTGTTTACACAATTGTTTGTGTGCTTATGTTCAGCCGACGGGGTTGAAGTCTATTGAAAGAGACACATCTCTCTCTGTCGCAAACATACAGAGCAGACGTGAAAAATATTCTCTTGTATCACGGTTCAAGCGGCATTTTACCACCATTCGCATGCGGTACTTGCCGGACACCTTATAGGTCTGCGCTTCAAACGGACCGAATATCATCATCGGCTGGGTCTTGTATTCCCTGTCTGCGAGTCCTACCGATTCGGAAAGCAGCTTTTCACTGCTCGCCTTCAGCTTTTCCTCGTTCTCCGAGGTAAGTGTCAACTGTACGATATCGCAAAAGGGCGGAAATGAAAGCGATTTGCGGAGCTTTATCTCACGCTCATAAAAGCTGTCGTAATCCTGTCGGCAGGCTAACTTTATCACATCGTTATTCGGTGACATCGTCTGTATTATCGCCTTGCCGCCCGACTTTGACCTGCCCGCTCTGCCTATGACCTGCGTGAGCAGAGAAAAGGTCTGCTCGGAGGCTCTGAAATCTCCCATATACAGAGAGGTATCCGCCAAAAGCACACCGACCAGCGTAACGAGCGGAAAATCGTGTCCCTTCGTCACCATTTGTGTGCCGAGCAGAATATCGGACCTATGCTCTCGGAAATCTCCCAAAATGGCGTCATATGCCTGCTTGCCTGCTGTGGTATCGGCATCCATTCTTGTTATTTTAGCGTTTTCTAAAAACGAGCCAAGCTCGCCCTCTATCTTCTGCGTACCTATACCCAAGTGAGAAATGCGCTCGCTTCCGCATTCGGGACAGGTCCTTCGGACCCCCTCCCTGTATCCGCAGGAATGGCAGAGCAGATATCCGCCCGCCTCGGAATAATGATAGGTCAGCGAGATACTGCAATGGGGACAGGTAAGAACGTATCCGCATTCACGGCAATGAAGATGCGAGTGGTAGCCTCTCCTGTTTAAAAAGAGTATAGCCTGATTTCCGCCCTCCACGGTCTCTTTAAGCTCATCGGCTAAGAGAGCGCTTATTCCGCTCGTGTTTCCCGCGCGAAGCTCGTCTCTCATGTCCACTATCTCGGTCTCGGGAAGGGTTGCGCCTCCGTACCTGTAGCGCAGCTCTATGAGTGAATACTTCCCTGTTTTTGCCTTATAAAAGCTTTCAAGCGAAGGAGTTGCGGATGCTAAAAGCATAAGCGCATTGTTTTTTCCCGCTCTGTATGCCGCAACGTCTTTGGCGTGATATTTCGGATTTGCCTCCGACTTATAGGTATGCTCATGCTCCTCGTCTATGACGATAAGACCTAAATTCTTAAGAGGCGCAAAAACTGCCGAGCGTGTTCCTATGACTAAATCCACCTCGCCGTCGGCAATTCTGCGCCACATATCGAAGCGCTCTCCCTCTCCGAGCGAGGAATGTATGACGGCTACTCTGCTTCCGTATCGGCGGCAGAAAATGGAGACCGTCTGCGGTGTAAGTGAAATTTCGGGGACCATCATTATAGCGGTCTTTTTCTCGGAAAGCACACGGTCGAGAAGCTTCATTATTACCTTCGTCTTACCGCTTCCCGTTACTCCGTAAAGAAGCGCCGCATTCGCCTTGTCCTCGGCATAGAGCGAGCAGAGAGAGTCATACGCCTCGGCTTGCGCTCTGTTCAATACTATCTCACTGTTATCAAGCTCTTTTTCGTACTTGAGATACGGGTTTCTTATAAGCTCCCTTTCGGTGTAGGAAATTATCCCTTTTTTACAAAGCGCGCTAAGCTGTGCGCCCGTAACACCGAGAGAGTCAAGAAGAATATTTGCGCCCGTCTCGCCATTTTCAAGCAGGTAGGCTATTATTTTTCTGTGGGACTCGCTCTTTAAGGGCTTTATCTCAGAAATTTCATCCGATTCGCTCTCTGAGAGCTTCTCGCCCGCAAGCATAGCCGCCTCATTTTTCGGGACTGCAAGGCTATAGAGCTTTTCTTTTTTTATGTTCCTCGCTCCGCCAAGTGAGAAAACGGGAGCGGGAGTCATAGCCCGTACCGCCTCGCCGACGGTACAAAGGGTCTGTTCTTTTAAAAACAAGCATAGCCCGAGCATTTCTTCCGAGAGGGAAAAACGGTTATCTAAAACCGACAGCACGGGCTTTATCTTTATTTCCTCGGTCGGCGCAGAAAAGCCGACCGCCACACCAAAGCTCACCCTGTCACCGCGCCCGAAGGGAACGGCAACAAGACTGCCCACCTTTATTTCGTCCGAAAGCGGAAGCTCGGGCAGAGCGTAGGTGTAGGGCTTATCTATATGATAGGGAGAATTAAGTAAATAAATGTTTACATATTTCTGCACTGCATTTTTCTCCTTGCTTCTCCCGACGGCATTTCCGTCTCTGTTTTTTACTCGTTTGCTTCTGCTACCTGAGCTTCTTCTGTGGGAGTTGCTATCTCCTCCGCCGCGGCTTCCGCAGTATCGGCGCTCTCGCAGATCTCCTCCTGCTCGCTCTTGCGAACCATTTTAAGCTTGCCCTCGTGCATTCTTCCTATAGCTATCTTTACAGCCTTCTGATCTCTGTATTCGGGGCTGATAAGTGCGGAAAGGGGCTTTTCTGTCTCGCGGTTGGCTATCATTTTTTCAGCCGCTTCTCTTTCCTTTACGTATTCGTCTGTAACGAGGCGCGCGGACTTTGCCGTGCCTATAACCAACTCATAACGGTTGAATTCGTTTTTTGTAAGGTCTGCAATGGATGGATAGATCATAATTTTCTCCTATATTGAATTTTGATAAATTAAAAACTTATAAAAAGCTCAAAAGGCTTATTCCTCTTCCTCGGGATCCTCGTCATCCGCGCTGTCTATCAAGCGGTTCGAGATAGTTTCGGGCTGAAGTGCCGAAAGGATAACATGCTCACTGTCGGTGATTATTACCGCCCTCGTTCTTCTTCCGCAGCTGACGTCAATTATTCTGTTGTCGTCCTTAGCGTCCTGAACGAGTCTCTTTATCGGAGCGGAGTCGGGGGTCGCTATAGCTACTATTCTGTTAGTTGAAACCATATTGCTGAAGCCTATGTTGATGAATTTCATAATTACCTCTTATTTCGATTGTTCGATTTTTTCGCGTCTTCGTCTTATTCGATATTCTGAATCTGTTCACGTATTTTTTCAAGCTCGCCCTTTATATCAACCACCAAACGGGCTATTTTTACATTGTTTGCCTTAGATCCTATCGTGTTCGTCTCTCGGTTCATTTCCTGCATAAGAAAATCAAGCTTTCTTCCCGATGGCTCTGACGACAGACATATCTCGTCAAATGCGTCTATATGGCTGTTGAGTCTCGCTATCTCCTCGTCTACCGCTATCTTGTCGGCATATATAGCTACCTCGGTAAGTATTCTCTGATCGTCGGGGGCAATCCCGTTTTCCTCTAAAAGCTGTGTTATGCGCGCCTTGAGCTTGTCGGCATAGCCTACCTTATCGGTACGGGATATCAGGTCTATCTCGGCAGCCGTCTCTCGCACGAACGCAAGCTTGCCCTTTATGTCCGCTTCGGTCTTCTTGCCCTCAAACTCACGCATAGCGACATATTCCGCAATTGCGCTATCAAGCGCGGGCAAGAGCTTTTCCCATTCGCCCTCAAGGTCCTCCTCGGGAGCTTCAAAGGTGAATATATCCCTGTTCTGTGCCACTCTCATAGTTGAAATATCGTCGGGCAGTGAAAACTCACGAGAAAGCTCACGGAGAGCCTCTATATACTGCGAAGCAAACTCTCGGTCGAGCGCTATGTGTCCTGCGTCGGAGCAGTGACGGTCGAGGGATATGCTTATATCTATCTTTCCTCTGCTGAGCGCATTCTGCTTTACGTGCGCCTTTATTCTTTCCTCTAAGGACGAATAAATTCTCGGCGCCTTCAGAGTGCAGTCGAAATATCTGCTGTTTACGGATTTAAGCTCGACTGTTATGTCCTTGTCCTCGCCCTCGATCTTTGCGCGTCCGAAGGCGGTCATGCTCTTTATCATTTTCTTATTCCTTTGCGCTATTTTTCTTTTTTTCCTTGCGTATCATACTGTTAAGCTCCTCAAGGAAGGTGTCAACATCCTTGAATTCTCTGTAAACAGAGGCGAAACGAACATACGAGACTGCGTCAAGCCCGCGCAAGCGGTCCATAACCATATTTCCTATATCCTTCGTGCTTATCTCGGACACAAGGGAATTTGTAAGCTCGGCTTCTATCTGTGAAACTATCTGCTCGGTATCCACAGGACGCTTCTGGCACGCCTTCAGAATTCCCGCGTGAAGCTTGTGTCTGTCGAAAAACTCGCGGCTTCCGTCCTTTTTCAGAACGGTTATCGGCACGGAATCTATAACCTCATAGGTCGTAAAGCGCTTACCGCAGGAAACACACTCTCTGCGCCTTTTGATGCTGTTCCCCTCGTCAACAGGTCTTGAGTCCAAAACCTTGCTGTCGGAAATGCCGCAAGCAGGACATCTCATATTCTTCACCCCCGATGTTAAACAATGGTTGTTTTATACTTTATTATAGTATTATATCACAAAATACAGGCTTTGTAAACTGTTTTTTTGAAAATATACAAAATTTTTAACATTATAATCCTCAAAAAAACCCATCCCATCTCAAAAACGAGGATTATCGGGGTCCCTGTCGGCGTCGCCCAAGCCCGTCATTCCGTCGAGGAATTCCATATCCTCCTGTGATATCTCAAAGTCGAAAATATCGATATTTTCGGCAATTCTTGACGGAGTCGTCGACTTTGGCAAAGGCAGGATTCCGTGTTGCAGGCACCAGCGCAAATGTATCTGCGCGCTTGTTTTTCCGTACTTTTCTCCGATTTTAACGATTTGCTCGTTTTTAAGCGCCAACGTCCTGTTAAGAGGTGCCCAAGCAGCCACCAAAATGCCTTTTTGACTACAATAGTTTACAGTTTCTGCGGGATACGTGCCTATATGACACTCCACCTGATTGACTGCGGGGCATATTTTTGCGTTTTTCAATAGCGGCTCAAGATGATGCGGTCGGAAGTTGCTGACACCTATGCTTTTGAGCTTTCCTTCGGCAACTGCCTCCTCCATAGCTCTCCAGGTCTCTGCGTTCGTCTCCTGCCAGCAGTCGCGGAGATCCTTCGGTATCGGCCAATGTATGAGATAGAGGTCGAGATAATCAAGTCCCAAATTCATAAGGCTCTCGTCTATCGCTCTTTTTGCTTTTTCATAGCTATGCTCGGTGTTCCAGAGCTTGCTCGTGACGAAAAGCTCCTTCCTGTCGAGTCCACACCGTCTTATTCCCTCTCCGACCGTCTTTTCGTTTTTGTAGAAAAATGCCGTGTCTATATGTCGGTAGCCTGCATTGACAGCGCAAGCAATAGCCTCGACTCCCGCTTCGCCCTCGGGCAAGAGCCACGTGCCGTATCCGACACAGGGAATCCTGTTCCCGTCATTCAAAAGAAAGGTGTCCTTCTGATTTTTCATTATTTTTTCTCCTGGTAGTTTCGTTTTACGTGTTTTTCCTGAGGGACTTTTTTGCAAAAAAGTCCCTCAAACTCTTCAAAAAACTCTTGAAGAAATATTTTTTAATTTAAACGTCAGATGTTCTGCCCGCCCACACGTGTGCTTCAAATTTTGATTTATCGGCGCGTTTGAAGATATCCTTGCCTTTTATTGTTTCGTGGTTTTGCCTCATCCACCACTGCGTGGTCCCCCTTCCCCAAGGGGAAGGCTTTAAAAAACACTTTTTCGCTTATTATCTAAAATAAATGTCTGCCATTTATGTTGTCTTTTTATTTTGTTTTCACACGAAAAAGGCTTCAAAAAATAGCCTTCCCCTTGGGGAAGGGGGACCGCTTGCGGTGGTTGAGGTACACTCTATAACAATTGCTTAATCGCTTCCTTAAGAATCAATCCATAAAAAACCTTTTTTGCAGCAGCTTTCTTTGCTTACTTTCTTTCCACGAAAGAAAGTAAGAGACCGATAAATTGCAATTTATCCAATGCAAAAGCGCTTCATTTAACAAAAACGCTTATGGTGGCGAATAATCGTTGGCATAAGCGTTTTTCTATGAATTATATAGCTTTAAATGAAAGTCCGATGCCTGAGAGGTCTGCTATTATCGCATCGGTTATGGGAGTAAGCTCCGACTTTGCGAGCGTGCGCTCCTTCGACGAGAAGGTGAAGCGGAATGTGATATTCGAAGCCTCCGCGCTCTCGTATATGTCAGAAACAGAAATATCTGTGATATACTCACCGCCGAGCGCAAACGCGCGGCGCTTGATGTCGCTGAAGTTGATGTCCGAAAGAGAAGCGTTAAAGCAGAGGTCGATCTCGATAGACGGGAACTTGGACGCCTCTACATACTTAACGTCGGAAGCGGATATGCCCGAGAAGATATTCATATCTATATCGGCAAACGCAACTCCCGCCTTCTTGTCAAGCTTCGCAATTACCGAAGGATGAGGCACCGAAAGGAATCCGACCTTTTTGCCGTCAAGGAGGATATCAAAGGTGTTCTTCGGATGCTGCCAGTTGTATTCCGGCTCTGCGGAAACAAATTCGGGGGTCTTGTGCTTGATGTTACGGCAAACTGTAGTAACGATATCTCTTACACGAAGGAATATTGCTTCCTCACTCTGCTCTCTTGTGTAGAGAGCGACACCGAGAGTCTTTCTCTCGTCACACTCGTTCTTTTCGTCAAGTCCCTTTACGACCTTACCTACCTCAAAGATACCGAACGTGTCGGCATAGCCCTTGTTCTCGTTAAGGAAGTTCAAAAGTGTGGGAGTCATAGAGCTGCGGATCGTATCATGCTCGGGTGTCTGCGCATTTATTATGCGCACGTTTCTGTCCGTCTCGATGCCGAGCTGGGTGTTTTTCGCTCTGTCAAACCAGATGTAAGAATGAACCTCGGAGAGCGCATACTTGCTTACAAGAATGTCCTTCGCTCTGTCCTCGTCGGTCTTCTTTACCTCCTGCTTTATGGGAGCAAGCTCGCTTTTCGCTGTGAATATCTCAAAGTTGTCATATCCGTAGATACGGGTAATTTCTTCTATGAGGTCGGCTTTTATGGTTACGTCCTTTGTCGCTCTGTATGAGGGTACTGTAACGGTAAAGCTGTCGCCGTTTCTTACGACACCGAAGCCGAGAGATGTAAGTGTTTTCTCTATTCTGTCGGAGGAAATATCTATTCCCGTGTATCTGTCAACAAACGCCTTGTTTATTTCAAGAACGATAGTGTCATACTTCTTTACATAGCTGTCTGTTATGCGGCTGATTATCTTCGCGCCCTTGTCTATGTCGCAGAGCAGATACAAAAATCTCTTGCAGGCAAGCATAGCAAGCTCGGGGTCGAGCATCTTCTCGTATCTCATTGAAGCGTCGGTGCGGAGACCTATTCTTGTAGAGGACTTACGGATGCTTACGCCGTCAAAAGTAGCGCTTTCAAGCAAGAGCGAGGATGTATCGTCCTCGATCTCGGAGTCAAGTCCGCCCATAATACCCGCAACAGCGACAGGCTCGTCGTCTCTGCATATCATAAGCGTGTTTTCGTCTATATTTCTCTCTGTTCCGTCAAGCGTCTTGAACTTGAAGGGAGAAGCAAATCTCTGTACACGTATTCTGTCAACACGGCGAAGATCAAAGGCGTGCATAGGCTGACCAAGCTCAAGCATTACATAGTTCGTAAGGTCCGCCAAAAGATTTATCGCGCGCAGACCGCAGTAGTGCAGACGTATCTTCATATTTACGGGAGATGTCTTTACCGTGATGTTCTCTGCCTTTGTGCCTATATAGCGGTAGCAAAGCTCCTTGTCCTTTATCTCAATATCAACGGGAGGGAGAGTCTCATAGCTCTTTTCATCAATAAGAGCGGGAGCCTTAAGCGGTCTTTCAGCTAAAACGGCTATCTCTCTCGCAATACCGAAATGTCCCCAAAGATCAGGGCGGTTTGTAAGAGATTTGTTATCAACCTCGAAGATAAGGTCCTCTATATCGTAAATTTCTTTAATATCCGTACCGAGAGCTACGTCCTCGAAAATTTCCATAATGCCGGAATTGTCCGCACTTATGTCAAGCTCTGCCTCGGAACAGCACATACCGTTCGACTCATAGCCCGCAACGGTCGCCTGTGTTATCTCGTGACCGCAGACCGCACCGCCCGCTGTCGCGAAGGCAACCTTCATTCCCTCACGGACGTTGGGCGCACCGCATACACAGTCGGTTATGCCGTTACCCGTGTCTATCTTAAGAAGGTGAAGCTTCTTTGAGTTGGGGTGATTTTCAACAGAAACTATTTTGGCAACGATAACGCCGCGTGTGTCCTTGCCTTTATAATAGATATCCTCGACCTCGGCGGCGGAAAGTGTAAAGCGGCGAACGAGCGCCTCCTTATCAAGTCCGTCGAGACAAACGAAGTCGCTTATCCAGTTCATTGATAAAAACATTGTAAGACCTCCTTAATTATTCTCGAATTGCGAGAGTGCTTTCAGATTTCCCGAGTTGAAGTCACGGATATCCTTGATGCCGTACTTCATCATTGCGAGACGTGTCATACCGAGACCGAAAGCGAAGCCTGTATATTCCTCGGGGTCGATTCCGCCCGCGGTAAGAACGTTTGGATGTATCATTCCGCAGGGACAAAGCTCGAGCCAGCCCGAATTCTTACAGGAAGGACAGCCCTTACCGCCGCAGATAAGACAGCTTATATCAAGCTCAAAGCCCGGCTCGACGAACGGGAAAAATCCGGGACGGAGTCTTACGTTTATCTCTCGCTCGAAAACCTCACTGAGCATCGTCTTCATAAAGTAGATGAGGTTCGATATGGAAATGTCCTTGTCTATCATCATACCTTCCATCTGGAAGAAGGTGTTCTCGTGGCAGGCGTCTGTTGACTCATTACGGAAGCAGCGTCCGGGGAAGATCGCGCGGAGAGGCGCGCCGTACTTCTTCATGATAGCGTTCTGTGCCGCAGAGGTCTGTGTCTTGAGAAGCTGACCGTTTTCAAGATAATAGGTATCCTGCATATCTCTTGCGGGGTGGTGCTTGGGTATGTTCAACGCTTCAAAGCAGTTATAATCGTCGGTTACCTCAAAATAATCCTCCACGGTAAATCCCATGCTTACGAATATCTTTTCAAGGTCTCTCTGCACGAGTGTTATCGGATGATAAGAGCCCTTAGGCTCGGAGGAAGGCAGTGTGGGGTTATAACGCTTAGCGTTATTTATAGCATCGGCGAGAGCCTTGTTTCTCAAGCTCTCCTCTGCCGCCTCGATCTCACCTTCAAGCGAGGTCTTCAAGTCATTTATAAGCTGACCCACTTCCTTCTTCTTCTCGGCGGGAACGTCTCTCAAGCCCTTCAAAAGCTCGGTTACCTGTCCCTTTTTACCGAGAAAGGAAACACGCAGAGCCTCAAGCTCTTCCGCGGTGAGCGCTTCTGCCATACGAAGCTCAAATTGCTCCTTCAGTTCCTTTATTTTGTTTTCCATAGTAAGTTCCTTTCGGTTATTACATTAGTTTATTATATTACAACATTATATTATACAGCATTGTTACGTCTTTGTCAAGTGTACGCCTTTATTTTTCTTCAATTGCAGAGGTGCTTCGGTCGGAAAGCTCTATTATCCATTTGCGGCTGAAAAAATGACGGGCGCACATAGCCATTTTCGGTATATCCTCCGAGATATACATAAGCAAAACGAGAAGCGGAAACGGTATCTCGGTAAAGAAGCCTAAAATCACAACGGTCGGAATGCCGACAAGATAGAGTGACAGAAAATCTATAAGGAAGCCTGTTTTCGTGTCTCCGCCCGCGCGAAAAACTCCGCATATTGCGGTATATGGTATCATTTTTACGGGAAGCCAGCAAGCATATCCTATGAGAAGGGTCGCCGCTATCTGCCGTGTGCCTTCGGTTTCGACAGGCAGAAGATTGAGTATCGGCATTCGCAGAAGCAGCATAAGTATTCCTATAAAGACCGCAACGACAGGGGTAAGGAACAAAAATCTCTTTGCGCAGTCGTAGCCGCCCTCTCGGTCCCCTTCGCCTATCCGCTTTCCTATCATAATAGCCGCGGCATTGCACATACCGACGAAGAACACGAAAAAGAGCTGCTGGAAGGTATCATAAACGGTATATGCGGAATGGTTTTCAACTCCCTGCCTCGCAATTACCGCAAGATAGACGTTAGTACCGACAGCCCACACAGTCTCATTGAAAAGCACAGGCGCGCCAATCCTTACGAATTTATAGACAAATGCCCTCGACTGACCGAAATAGTCCTTTATTTTGCCCTTTATGGGCGAGTTTCCCAAGAAAACAAACATAAATACTACAAGCGCCTGCACAAATGCGCCTATGGCGGTAGCTATAGCCGCGCCCTTCATTTCAAGACGTGGAAATCCGAAATTTCCGCCTATAAGGCAGTAGTTGAAAAATATGTTCACGCAGACCGAAACAAGCGAGGAAATAAGCGGTACAGAAACACGCTCCACCGCGCGCAATGCGGCGCAGCCGACCTGTGAAAACATAACGAAAACAGTCGCAAAGGCATAATATTTAAGATAAACCGCCCCCACCGCTATGACCTCCGCCTCATCGGTAAAAATCTTCATAAGCGCCGAAGGAAAGGAGTAGAAAAGCAGACCGAAAAGAAAGGCGACAACGAGTGATGAGAAAAGCGCAAGACCAAAGGTTCTCTTTATATTTTTATGCTCTCCCGCGCCCCAGAACTGCGAAATAAGAGTAGCCGAGCCTGAGCAAAAGCCGAAGGCTACAACATTTAAAAGAAAGGCGAAACGCCCCGCAAGACCTACGGCAGAGGTAGCCACATTTCCGAGCGCCATTACCATAGACGTGTCTATAAGCGAGCCGCAGGAAACAAGCAAATTCTGAAAAGCAATAGGAAGCGCAAGAGACAAAGCCGTTTTATAAAAATCCTTGTTATCTCGAATAGAATTCATTTTTTCTCCGTTTTTTGTTTTTTCTTATTGTATCCTTACTATTATACATTCAAGATATAGAAAAGTCAATAACAAAAAAACAAAAAAATCCTTCAAAAAAGCCGTAAAATATTGACTTTCTCGCTTTATTTGTCTATAATAAAAATATCAAAAAGAAAGGAGATTTTTATGAAGCGGTCAATGTCCTGTATTGCTCTTATTCTTTTTTTACGGGTTGCGCTTGCTTATGCCTTTGCGGGATTTTTTCCCCGTTTTGTTGAGCTTGGAAGTCTTTTTGCATCGCTTTTGCCGCTTCTTGTCCTCATTACTCCTTTCGGAAAAGGCTGTACTCAATCGACCGAAATAGGCTTTTCCCCAAAAAGCACTTTTTCCTTTCTCCCGCTTTTTCCCTTTTTTCTCGCGGGAGTTTTAATAATCTCGGTCATAACCTCAAGCGTATCCGCCGCGGTCGGATATGAGATAGTCGAAGTAAATCCGAGCGGTAACATTTTTTCGGCACTCATTTTTGATGCGCTCGTTCCGTCTGTCTGTGAGGAGCTTCTCTGCCGTTACGTTCTTTTACGCCTGCTTTCTCCCTTCGGGCGAGGGGGAAGCGCGCTTCTCTCGGCAATTCTTTTCTCGCTTCTGCACGCTAATCTTTATCAGATGCCGTATGCCTTTTTTGCGGGACTTATGCTGGCGACACTTACGCTTGCCTCAAAAAGCGCATTTATACCTATACTTTTCCACCTGTTAAACAATTTAACTTCCATTGCGCTGTTTTATTTGCCCGACTCGGCGGTCCTTTACTTCTTTGCCGCAACTATACTTTTACTGCCGATATCATTTTTCATTGCCTTGAAAAAGGGCTCACTCAAAAGCTGTACAGAGGTACTGTCCGACGGAAGCGCTTACCCTATGCTGAAGGCGTCACTTTCCTCGCCTCTCATCTTCTTTGCGCTCCTGATGCTCTTGCTAACCGTGTAAAAAATATTTTGGAGATAGTTATGTTTGAAGCAATCGAAAATGACAAGCTTTTCATAAGCTGCGAAGCCGATGAGACTTTTATGAAGGAAGCCCTCAAATTAGCAGAGGAAGCCGCAGAAGCAGACGAGGTCCCTGTCGGCGCGATAATCGTGCACAAGGGCGAAATAATAGCAAGAGCATACAACAGACGCGAGACCGACAAGTGCGCCACGCATCATGCCGAACTGCTCGCAATAGAACAGGCTTGTGAAAAGCTCGGCGGCTGGCGACTGCCGAATTGTACACTTTACGTTACATTAGAGCCGTGTCCCATGTGCGCGGGAGCTATTATAAATTCGAGAATTGCCCGTGTCGTATACGGCGCGCCCGACAAGAGAGCTGGCGCGTTCGGAACGCTGTTTGACCTTAATTCCCTACCCTTAAACCACAAAACGCAGATAGAAGGCGGAGTTCTCTCCGACGAGTGCGCAAATGTCCTCCGCGCCTACTTTCAAAGAAAGCGAAAGTAAGGAGCTATAGAAAAACAAGCAAGAAGAAACGGCAGCTTTTACCGAAAAGGTATCAAGCTGCCGCTTCCTTTTATAATTATTTTTTATTTGCGCATTTTTTACAGCACTCTATAAAATTCTCGAAAAACTTATTTTCTATCCTGTCGCCTGTATGGAAGGACTGCTCAGGATGCCATTCGGTCGCGAAAATTTTCTTTTCCTTACATTCGATAGCCTCGATAATGTTGTCTGCCGTCCTTGCCACAACATCAAAGCAGGGTGCAAGTCTGTCGAGTGTCCAGCTGTGGTATGAATTTACCTCCGCGCGCTCGCTCTTAAAGACATCATAAACAAATGAGTTTGGAACAATATTTATCTCGTGGTTCTGATCTTGATGTGCAGGAGCTACGTCGTCCGACATTTTCTTGATGCTTCCTCCGAAATAGATATTTAATTCCTGAAAGCCTCCGCAAACTCCGAAAATAGGCTTGTTATGCTCTGTAAAATATTTTATAAGCGCGGCATCCAAGGCGTATTCGTCTATTTCGGGGGGCGGGTCCATAGGAGTACCGCCGTAATACTTGGGGTCTATCGCCGTAGCACTTCCGGGAATAACAAGTCCGTCGCAATTCGCGCATATACTTTCAATGTCGTTCTCGTTCATAATAGCTACAAGCCCGACTCCGTACTGTCTCGCCATTATCTCATAATCATGCATGATATAATATCGTCTGCTCCAGACCGTAGGCGGATCGTTCAGACAGACATATCTCAATGTAGTTGCAAAAGTCATAACAAAATCCCTTTCGGTTTTACTTCTTGCTTATTATATTACACGTTCCCGCAAAAGTCAACATAAAATTACATAAACGGTGCGAAAAATCTAAGGAAATTCTGCATAGTGTATTTGAATATTCCGCCCTTGCAATCCTCCTCGGTAATGGGGGTGCAGGACTCAAGCGTACTAAGAAAATCCTCCTTTAGCGTCAGGACAGCCTCGGTATCACACATATAAGCTCCGCACTCAAAATGCAAATAAAGGCTTCGGAAATCAAGATTCGCGCTTCCGACAGTCGCCACTCTATCATCCGAAACAAAGGTCTTTGAATGGATAAAGCCGTTAGTGTATTCGTATATTTTTACCCCTGCCGCAATAAGATTGGCATAATATGAGCGTGTAGTCATATGGACCAGCTTTTTGTCGGCAATATGCGGTGTAACTATTCTCACGTCTATCCCGCTTTTGGCGGCAAGGCAGAGCGCCGACATCATAAGCTCATCAAGTATAAGATAGGGGGTATTGATATATACGTATTTTTTCGCGTTCTGTAAAATTTGCAGATAGACCTGCTCGCCCACGTTCTCGTTATCCAAGGGACTGTCGCTGTAGGGCTGCACGTATCCGCGCGCTCCGCTTGATGTGTTTATACGGGGATAATATTCCGTAATATCCTCGCTTTTGTTCGCAAGGATCTCCCACATTGAAAGGAACATCACGGCATAGCTCCAAGCCGCCTCGCCCTTCAGCATAAGGGCGGCGTCCTTCCAATGCCCGAAGCGTACTTTTTCATTTATATATTCATCGGCTAAATTTATACCGCCCGTAAACGCCACCTTGCCGTCAATGCAGGCTATTTTTCTGTGGTCGCGATTGTTCTGTCTGATAGTAAGAAAGGGGCGGAAGGGGTTGAACACCGCGCATTCTATGCCGAGCTTTTTGAGTGTTTTCGGATAGTCGGAAGGGAGCAGCATAAAGCAGCCTATATCATCGTATATGATACGCACCGTCACGCCGTTTGCCGCCTTTTCCTTAAGGATATTAAGCACCGAGTTCCACATCTGTCCCTCTTGTATTATGAAATATTCGAGGAAAATATAATGCTCCGCTCGGGAAAGCTCCTCTAAGAGCGCTCGGAACATTTCTTCTCCCGGGCTTAAATACTTCGTTTCGGTGTTTTTATAAAGCGGAAAGCCCGCAAATGTCTCTAAATATCGCATCTGAGGCGCATATTCGGGGACTTTGTTCTCCGCCTCGGAAAGCACGGAATTTGAGAGCGACAATGCTTCCTTAGTCTTTTTTTCTACATTTGCAGACTGCTTTTTAAGCTTTCTGTTTGCTGTTTGCATCGAAAACATAAAGTAGAACACGCATCCGAAAAGAGGAAACATCAAAATCACAAAGACCCAGAGCAGCTTATATGCCGAAATTGAGTTTTTGCGCACGATTACGTAAATGCTCACAAGCACGCTTATGATATCTGTCACGGAATGAATGACCTTGGATGCCGTGCCTTGGCTCGCCGTAAAATAAATTATCAGGGCTATCTGTGCCAATATCAGCGTTATCGCCAGCACTCTCTGCCGAAACAGCGATCTTACCCAATTCTTTTCCAGCATATCCTCTCTCCTTTTCCTTGATTATTATTGCCAAAAAGCAAGAATTATTCAAAGGTGTCGCCGTAAAGCTCCTTGGCGTAGCCGAGCAATGCGGCATCAGCCAAAATGTAGTGATAATTCTTTCTGTGAGTCAGTACCCAGGAAGCTGTCATAAAGCCCTTGATATTCTTCATTTTTGCGTCCGAAAGCGCCTTGACTACCTGCTCGCTGTTGCCCGCATGAGACCAGATAGTAGTGGTAGGCACCTGATCGTAGCCCAGCTCCTCAAGGCCGAAGAATGCGCGGAAGCACTGTGACTGCACGCCCTCATCTCCCTTTTCGCCCTTAAGAGCCCAGTAATGCCAGTTGGACTGCAAAACGCTCTTAGGCATTTTTTTGGCGAAGGACTCGGGGCGGTGCCAGTAGCAGTCAGACCATATCCAGGGGCGCATGTTATCCTTTTCACAGCAGTCTACCATATGGTAGAAGTCTTTCCACCAATGCTCCTCCGCGCGAACCACCACATGTCCGTAAGCCGCCTGATTGTTCGCGGTCTCCTCGTCCATACCCAGATGGAGATGCGTAGGCTTTTCAAATATATCGCATATTTCGTGAATGAGGTCTCCTATTACTTGACGGTAAATATCGGTCGTGAGCATTCTCTCATATTCTCCGAGCCAAGCGTCATGTCCTGCCGAGAAGTTCAGCTTCGGCACGGGATTGAGTCCCTTTGCGCGCACGCTTCGCACAAGCTCACGAAGCTCATCGGGTGTAAGCGCACCCTTTACACCTATCTCGGGGTGGCTGTCATAGCGAACACCGTCTCCGATATCCAGAACCACGGTATTGAAGCCGAGCGAGGGAAGCTCGTCTGTTACACGGTCAAAAACCTCGCGGTCAAATTGCATCTCATCCTCCCACAAGGTTCCGCTTGGATGTGTGATATACTTATCGTCAACAAGCGGCGGTGCGTCCTTATCACGCCACATGTTGGTTCCTATGTGTAAAAGCGATGCCCAGATTTTTTCTTCAGCCATGATGATGTCCTCCAAATTTCATATAATATTTAATATAGACAGGCAAAATCTTGCCTTATAACCATTTTACACGAAACAATTCCGTTTTGCAATACCTTTTCATTCTTTTTTCAATTATTATTTTTGTTGTTCAAATTCTCAAAGCATCAACAAGAAATGGATGTAAACACACTTGTGCAAAATGCCGATTTTTCCGTTTTTTATAAGCTCTTTGATTTGTGAAAGAAAACGAAACTCAAAAAATCACAAAAATTTTTTCTAAAACTATTGACAAATAAGCAAAAAAAAGGTATAATATTTCACGGTTAGCAACGGCTAACCGACAGGGCACGACATTTCTCACGGCAGGGAGGCTGTTTAGATGAACTTAAGAGAAGCGGAAGATGGAAAAGAATATATTATACGCGAAATAAAAACGGACGACGAAGAGTTAAATTCTTTTCTCTTTTCTCTCGGCTGCTATAGCGGAGAGACTATTACCGTAGTGCGCCATATGAAAAACGGCTGTGTCGTAGCAATAAAGGACGGAAGATACAGCATTGATAATCAGCTTGCTGAAGCTATCATCGTATAATTTTGTGCATATGAAATTGTAATACGGCAGCTTTAGCGACTGATTATTTTTTACTCCCTTAGTTAGCGGCGGCTAACTCTAATAATTAAAGGTATCAATAAAAACATATAAAACCACAGGAGAATACAATATGAGAATTGCTATGGCGGGCAACCCCAACAGCGGCAAAACTACTATGTACAATGCCTTGACAGGCAGCAGCGAAAAGGTCGGAAACTGGGCGGGCGTTACGGTTGAAAAGAAGGAGCATCCTATCAAGAAGAGCTTCTGTCAGGGAGACGGGGAAATTATAGCCGTTGACCTTCCGGGCGCTTATTCTATGTCGCCGTTTACGTCTGAGGAAAGCATTACAAGCGATTTCGTGAAAAACGAAAATCCCGACGTAATAATCAACATCGTGGATGCGACCAATCTCAGCAGAAGCCTTTTCTTCACTACACAGCTTTTAGAGCTTGGAATCCCTACCGTCATCGCACTTAACAAGGCAGACCTTAACAGAAAGAAGCAGAACAGGATAGACACCGCTTCCCTTTCCGAAAAGCTCGGATGCCCTGTTGTGGATACAGTCTCCACCTCTGCCGAGGGTCTTAAAGAGCTGATAAGCGTTGCGCTTTCGCTTGTCGGAAAAAGTCAGAGCGCGCCTTTTATGCAGAAGGATGTCAGACTTACCGACAAAGAAGCCGTCGCTCTTGCGGACCGCAAGCGCTTCGCCTTTGTAAACGGAATAGTTAAAGAGGTCGAAAAGCGCAAGGTCCTTACGGCGAACAGAAACATCGGAGATAAAATAGACGAAATTCTTACAAATAAGTGGCTGGGCATTCCGATATTCGCTCTCGTTATGTGGGCAGTGTTCTGGATATCTCAGGCGGGACCGGGCGTATGGCTCTCCGAGGGTCTTGACGTCGGCGAGACACACCTGTGGGGTCTTGTTGACTGCATCGGTTGGTTCAAAGGAATAGTTGAAGGCTGGATGAGCGGCGCAAACGGCATTTTACAGGCTATAGTGCTTGAAGGTATCATCGAGGGTGTTGCCGCCGTTGTCGGATTTTTGCCTCTCGTTATGGTTATGTACTTCCTCATTGCTCTGCTTGAGGACTGCGGATATATGGCTCGCGCGACTGTCGTGCTTGACCCCATCTTCAAGCGCGTCGGTCTTTCGGGCAAGTCGGTCATTCCCTTTATTATCGGAACAGGCTGCGCTATCCCCGGCGTTATGGCATGCCGTACAATAAGAGACGAGCGCGAAAGACGCGCGACCGCAATGATAGCACCCTTTATGCCCTGCGGCGCGAAGCTTCCCGTTATCGCACTTTTCGCGGGCGCGTTCTTTGACAATGCCGAGTGGGTAGGCACCGTTATGTACTTTGTAGGTATCCTTATTATACTTCTCTGCGCGCTTCTCATAAACAAGCTCACAGGACACAAGGCGAAGAAATCCTTCTTCATTATCGAGCTTCCCGAATATAAAGCGCCTTCCTTCCGGTTCGCATTCAAGTCTATGTGTCAGAGAGGTAAGGCTTACATAGTAAAGGCAGGAACTATCATTCTCGTTTGTAACTTCATAGTTTATATGATGCAGACCTACGGCTGGAATTTCAAAATCGCGGAGGACCCGTCAAATTCTATTCTCGCAACTATAGCTACACCTATAGCTTACCTTATCGCGCCTATAGTCGGAATTGCGCTCTGGCAATTGGCGGCGGCAGCCGTTACGGGCTTTATCGCCAAGGAATGCGTAGTTTCCACGTTGGCAACAGTATTCGCTTTCGAGCATCTTATAAATGAGGAGCTTGAGGCAGTCGGCGAGATAGGCGCCGCGAATATGGGCGGCATTTCTGCCGCGGCAGGCCTTGCGTTCCTTATGTTCAACCTCTTTACACCTCCCTGCTTTGCGGCACTCGGCGCAATGAGCTCCGAAATGAACAGCAAAAGGTGGTTTTGGGCAGGAATAGGTCTCCAGTTCGCTGTCGGCTACACTGTCGGCTTCCTTGTATTCTTCTTCGGAACGCTGTTCACAGGCGGCTCGTTTGGCGAAGGCTGGATGCCTATCGTAGGCTGGGCAATAGTGCTTGCTATCGCCGCCGTCTTCTCCGTTCTTATATTCAAAAAGGACAGAGAGCAGAAAGCCGAAAACGCGCTTAAATCAAATGAAAACAAATCAGTAAAAAGTGAAATAGTAAAATGAAGGATATAATAATTATTATCGCCATAGCAATAGTGATAGGTGCCGCCCTGTTTTATATCATTCGCGCAAAAAGGCGCGGAGAAAAATGCATCGGCTGTCCTCACTCAAAGGAGTGCAGCGGAAAATGCTCTTGCGCAAAGCAGGAACAAAAAAGCAACGACGACAAATGCAACCGTTGCAAATAATTAACTGTTTATAAAATCTCTTTATAAAACAAAGCTGAAGCTGTTATTGCCTGCGGGCAAGCATATCATAACGCTTGTTTCGCAATCAATAACGGAGAGCGAAGGCGAGCCTCACAGCTCTAAGCTAAAGCGAACAGAAAAAGAGCAAACGTACAAGATTTTTTCGTCTTGTGTGTTTGCTCTTTCTGTTTGTTTATATTATTTTTAAAAAAGGACTGCCGCAAACATTTTTACACATTTGCGGCAGTCTCGGATATATCAATCAACAGCGGTCTCTCGGACTAATCAAATAATCTGGCCGTCGTCCAATACTTCCCAATCCTCAGGAGGATTGCCGAGGTCGATAACGTCCATGACCTGTCCTCCGTTAAGGGCAGACTGGTGCGCCATAAGACCGGGGATATTATAACGCGCGGCGTTCCAGATATTGGTGGGAGAAAGCTTGCCCGTATCGTATGCGCGGCAGAAGTCGTCAACGATGAAATGGTGAGTTCCGTTATGTCCGTTACGTACTCCCTCTATCTCCTTCGGCAGACGGTGGAGCGGCTGAATGGGAGAGGTGGAATGGAAGCCTATTCCTCTGCCTATTCTGTATATAGCTTCATCGTAATCCGAGGTTATAAGCTCATAGACCTCCTTCGGCTGAAGCTCGGCGGTAACGTCCTTCATAATAACGGTGTTCGGATTTTCGGGGTCCCACTGCGCAAGGCTGTGTCTCGCAACCGAGAATTCATATGCGCCGTCTGTTCCGTAGAACTGAGAAATATAGGTCTCGGGAGCGTGCCAGCCGACACATCTGTTTTCGCTTATTCTCGCGATACCGCCGTTTGAAAGCTCAAGCAGCATTGTGGTATTAGAGAAGGGGTTGTTGTAGTTGTTCTGTCCGTCGGTTCCGAAAATATCTGTTCTCGGACTTTCCTTGTAGCCGAATGCCACTACCTTTTTCGCGTATACTCCGGGCATTGTGCTGAGTATCATAGCGGTAGAGTGTGTGGGGTAGAACATAGGCGGAATACCCGCAAAACGTCTCCATTCCTCTCCGCCCGAGCTTCTGAAGCTGTTCTCCATGTTTCTTATATCGTGGTTGTAATGAGCTTCGCCATAGGTAAACTTACCGAATGTGCCCTTCTTGAATTCACGGCGGCAGAAGAGAGCGGGCGCTCTGTAGTATCCGGTCTCACCCATAGAATAGGTGAGGCGTGTTTTCTCAACAAGCTCCTTTATCTCGATTATCTCGTCAATATCTGTTGTGCAGGGAACGGCGCTGTATACGTGCTTTCCTGCCTTCAGAGCCTCTATTACCAGCTTTCCGTGCAGGGTTCTCTGGGTGAATATAGCTACCGAATTTATTTTGTCCGACGCGAGAGCCGCTTCAAAGCTATCTATAATTTCAACGTCGAATTTCTGAGCATACTCCTCCGCGCGTTCACGTATGAGGTCACAAACGTATACCTTCTCAACAGAAGGGTGCGCCTTAAAAACAGGCACAAAATTCTTGCAGAATCTTCCGCAGCCTATAAAGGCTATTCTGATTTTCTCTTTACTCATAGCTATTACTCCTTATTTGTTTTTTGTGTAAAATTCCACGGTTTTTCTCTTTTTTGCGTCTCAAACTGCTTGGTGTCAAGCTGCCAGTCCTCGCCCTCTCTGAATTTTCTTTTGAAGGTTTTGGAAAGAAGCCCCTTCTGTTCAAGATGAATATAGCAGGCTCTGTCGCAGGCTCTTCCGCAGATGGACGAGCGGTAAAAATGCTTTGCGGGCGGGTAAAAATAAATGTTATCAAGTATTTCCTTCGCGCCCTCGCTGTCAAACTCCGCCTCTCCGTTTATAATATCCATCCTGTTGTCAAATTTCGTAAAAGCGTCAGGCGGCATAAACGGATTCTTTTTTCCGTTCGCTCCGTTATAATATACGGCGCATCTCCAGGCATCAAGCACGCCGTCCTCTCCTATCGCATGACCGGGGCAAGCCTTGATGCATTCTCCGCAACTGTCGCAAAGATTATATGTCGCTTTCGGCGTTTCCTCTATTTCGGCATCGGTAAGGATAAAGCAATACCTTATAAAAGGTCCGTATTCCTTGTTGATTATTCTGCCTCCGACGCCTCTCTCGCCTATACCGCACAGCTCTGCCGTTTCTTCAAAATCGAGCTGAGCCTCCGCATTTATTCCTCTGAATATATCGGTATAATCCACCTCGGGATTAGTGCCGTTTTCCTCTTTCATTATCGTCTGATGACGTCTCTGAGGCAGCGCAAGGAAGCCCTCTCTCTCAATCAATGCCGATGTCTGAAGCATCGCAAAGGGCATTACGGTCTCCTCCAGATTTTCGACTCCCATAGTCGTATACTGATAATATACCGTTCCCTCCTCGACACCTCTGTAGGAGCCGCGGAGAACACGGAAGCCGAGTCCTATGACCGTCTTTACATCGGGAAAAATTTTAAACAGCTCGCTTTCCTTCGGAAAGTGCTTTGCCGATGTAACTGTCACAACGTCGGCGTCATATTTTTTCGCGCATTCAATTATAGCCTGTCTCATGTCATTCTCCCTTCAAATGCTTTCTGCAAGCAAGCTCGCACTTCTTGCCGCAAAGACACGGAACATATCCGAAATGCGTTTCGGGCAGGAAACGGAGATACGGATAAAGCGCCTTGGCGCTCTCGCTGTCAAACTTCTTTTCTCCGTTCAGGATAGCTTCTCTGTCGGGATGTCCCTCAAGAAAGCCTTCCTTGATAAACGGATTTGATTTGTGCGCGCCTCTGTAATAAACGCTGCACTGCCAGGAGTCCAAGCCGTCCTCGGACACCGCGTTTCCGGGGCATGCCTTGATGCATTCTCCGCATCCGTCGCAAAGCTCCCCTTCAAACGGAGCGTCGCACTCAAGCGGAGCGTCCGTAATGATATAAACGAAGCGCAAAAATGTACCGTACTCGGGGGTTATGACCTTTCCGTGCAGACCTACCGAGCCGAGACCGCACACACGCGCCGCTCGGTTCGTGTCAATTATGACATCGGGCGCGGGCTTTCCTTCCGCGACGGGACTTGCGTGAACAAGCTCATATGTGCCCTTTACCTCGGGGTTTGTCGTTTTGTCGCCCTTTATTCTCATACCCGGAACATTTCTCTGAAGGCAGGCATCATAGCCCTCGTTCTCTATCATATTTCCGAGCTTCAAAAGAAATATCTCCGCAAAGGTCTCGTCTATATATTTTACTCCGAGACTTGTGTATGTATAAAACTGAGTCTCCGACTCCATTGCCTTATATAAGCCCTTCGGCACGGGAAGCGCGCAGCCTATTACGCATTTTGCGTTAGGGAGTATGCTTTTCGGGTCTCTTTGTATGTCTTCACCCTCAAAATACTTGATATCTCCTATGCCGCACAGGACCGCTCCAAGCTCCCTTGCCTTATTTTTGATTATTTCCGCAGTAAGCATTCAAGCTCCATCCTTTCTGTATCCTCGGGAAAAACATCCTTGTTTTCTACTATTATCAGAAGCGCGTCACTGCTTAATTCAAGATAGTGCCACGTACCCTTATGAACACAGTATATTTTTCCTTTTTCGATTTTTATATCCGCCGCCTTTCCGTCCTCTACGGTATGTAAAACGGCTTCTCCTTCTATAAGCGTAAAGACCTCGTCTGTCTTAAGATGCCTTTTCATATATGTAAAATCCTCTTTCGAGTAGGATTTTGCGTATCTTGCCGAGGCTACCTGCCAGAAATCCGACTTGAAAACAGAATTGAAGCCTTCCTTTTCACAGTCTATTATTTCTGTCATCTGTCCATCCTCCACGGCTTGCCCTTTCTGAGCGGGGTCTCGAATCTTCCTTCCATACAGCCGCCCTTTTTCTCAAGCATAGAAACACAGCCTCTTATACAGCCGCCGCATTTTGCCATGTTATATCCGACCCAGCTCGGAAAATACTTTTCAAGAGATGTATAGACCTTCATTACTTCCTTTTCGTTCGCTTCATCCGTAACGCCTTCAAGCAGGTCAAGGCTTCCGTTTTCGTTTGCGTCAAAGACCTCCTTCGGAACAAAGGGGTTGTAATATCTTCCACCGTGGGTATAGAAGGCGTAGCATCTCCACATATCTATGTCGCCCCACTCGAGAATCTTACCCGCCAAATTGACCCTTACGGTCTTGCCCGATTTTATGTCGGGAATACATCCGCCGGGACATTCTCTTACACACGCTCCGCACTTTCTGCAAAGCGGCTCTCCGTTATACATCTCGTCATACTCGTCAAACTCGGCATCGGTAAATATAAAAGCAACACGCTGAAGCGGGCCGAATTCGGGAGTGAGAAGCATCTTGCTCCATCCTATCTCGCCGAGACCGCAGGCAACAGCCGCAATACGGAACTGGAACTGCAAGTCGGGCGGTACCTTTCCGTCAGATACCTCACGTGTAAACTGAACGCTTCTGTGGTGGTTGGTCTTTGCCTTCGCGTTCTTGCTCACCTCTATCTGCTCCTCGGGAGAAAGGCTGTTTCCGGGGCTTCCGTCCATATCGGAAACCACGCCTCGAGCGCCTGTGTTGCGGTAAACAAACGCCTCGTAGCCCTCGTCCTCAATGACCCTTCCCACGTGGTGAAGCACCGCAGGCGCAAATATCTCGTTTATTCCGCCGTATGCCATTGAAGGATACTGATAAAACTGCGTGCCCTCCTCAATTCCTCTCTGAACACCTCTCGGTATTCTGAAAACAAAGCCTATTATGCTCTTTACCCCGGGAAAAAGATATCTGGGGTCCATTTCCTTCGGCGCGCCCTCAAAGCGTGACACGGGAGCAACTCCGCAAGCGTCAGCCCCTGCCTCGAGCGCCGCCTTTTTTATCATTTCAAGCTTTAACATATATATCCTCCTCAAGCTTTATCAATGCGTCATCTATATTTTCGTATATAAGTTTATCTTCTCTGAGCGTTGCTTTTATATCACTGTTTTCAAGGAAATAGGGATATATCGCGCCCGTATGGTTTGGCTCAAGCAGCGCAAGCGCGCTTCCCGTGAAGCGTTTCTTTTCTATGTATGCCTCCAGAATTTTTGCGGGTTTTTCATTTACTCTCGTCGCAAGCTTAAGAGCGGGAAAAAGTCCCTCATAGAGATAAACGTCCTCAGGTCTTATGAAGCTCGTATATTCAAGTATCTTACTTAAGTTATCCCGGTTTTTCAGATATTTACGGCACACTCCCTCAAAAACGAAGCCGTTATCCATAGCGGATATCTCGCCTTCATGGGAAACGAGATTGTCGTGAAAGGTATGCGCCGAGCAGTTGTTCAGGCAGCCGCTGTTCGCCAGCGCGTAAAGCGTTTTGCCGTTAGAGTCACACCAAGCTTTAAGCTTTTTTATTTCCGAAAAGTCACGGTTAAGCTCCCTCTTTAAATAAAAGCTGTCAAAAGCGTCCTTTACGTACTCCATGCCCTCGATGCTTCCTATGCACATATTTACCGACGCGCGCACATCTATGCCTTCAAAGTTGTTCTTGATGAAGGCGGCAATAACAGGTGAGGTAGTTGTCACCGATTTCAAGCCGAAGGCGGTTTTTATAAAATCCACCGCATCCCCTACCTTTTCAAAAAAGGCACGAGAGAGACTGTCCTTACCGTAGCAGGTGGCGTTAAAGAGCAGATTGAGAGCGATATTTTCAAGAGAAAGCCTTTTTAAGTCCTCATTCTGCTTGCTCTGCGCCTCCCACGGAAGCATTCCCTTCTGGTTCAACTGACTGTTTCTTCCGTTTGGAAAATCGCCAAAGGAAAAATACACCTCATAGATATCATCTTTATATTTTATTATGCTGTCAAGAAAATCCGAATCCCCGAACAGCTGATATCCGACAGAAAATTTCAGAAATATTCCTCCCAACATTTTGTTCTGTATTGACAATATCACATTTTTGTGATAAAATGTGTAAAAAAACATACGAAAAATATTAAAAAACAAAGAAACGGAACAAAAAAATGAAGTTATCCGACTTAAATCCTCATATAAGGTATGCCTCTCGGCTTTATTACAGCGTATTTGAAAACAAAAAACAGTTCAGCATCTGTTACGATTGCCGCCTGTTTTTTCTGGAAAACGCCAAGGGATATGTTGTGGCTAACGGAGAAAAATATGATATTTCAAACGGAAGCGTTTTATACTTTCCGCCGCTGACGAAATACCGATTCCACTTCACAAAAACGAAGGACTTCAGCATAACAGTTCTGGATTTTGACCTGATAAACGATTTTTCTTACATTGAGAACTCGCTCAACACCGCGACCGAGGATGCCTTTGTTTCGGACAAGGCGCCGGTCTATCCCATAAACGAGGCGCTCGCCAAGCCTATAGCGAAGGAGCTTATTAAGATCAAGCCCTCTCTCAGGCAGTGCTGCGAATATTTTTTGCTGAAAAACGAGCTTTACCGTGAAAGCTCCTCGGCTCTTCTCAAGCTCTGCCTGCTTGAGCTTATACGCAACTCTTCAAAAAAGAGCTCCTATTCCGAGCTGTGCAAGAATGTATCGGACTACATTTACAATAACTACGCAAACAGAGAGCTTACGAACACCGCAATTGCCGAGGCTTTTGGTTATCACCCGTATCATTTAAACCAGGTGATGAAGGAAGCGACAGGCAAGTCGCTTCACAGGCATCTGACCGACACCCGAATAAACGGCGCGAAAAATTATCTCCTCACAACTCCGTACAGCATCGAAGAAATCTCCTGGAAAAGCGGCTTTTCTTCAACGAGCTATTTTATAAAAGCCTTCAAGGACAGCGTGGGAATGACTCCGAAAAAATACCGACAGGCTTATTTCTATACGGAATTATAAATTCATTTCCTCTGGATAAAATTTATTGCTCCGATGTCATTTTTCTGTACCGCAGAGGAGATGCTCCGTAGGCGAGTCCGAATTCCTTTATGAAGTGAGACACCGAGGCGTAGCCCAAAAGCTCGGATATCTCTCCGACCGAGATATCTCCGTATGTAAGATAATCCCGCGCCCTCTCTAACCGAAGCCGCTTACAGTAGACAGCAGGTGCTTCTCCCATGCTCTCTTTAAAGATACGTCGGAAGTACACCTCGCTTATATGGCACTCGTATGCAAGAGATGCGACTGTAGGTATTGCCCCCGTTGCCTCAGAGAGCCGTCGCAGAGCAGGCTGTATCACCGAAGGAACAGACGCGCGCGGATGCGAGCAAAGCGAATTTAATATCTCAAGCATCAAGATCCGCCTTTCGAGCGGAGAACGCTCGGACACCGACAAGGCTCGCCTGAAAAGTATAGGCGCCGACGGCACCTCTGCCTGTCTGAAAACCAATATTTTGTCCGAGAGCGCAATTTCCTCTCCCGCATCGCCGTAAAGAGAAAAGTTTATGCCTACCGTATGAGAACAGTTATCCCGAAAATCCGAAAGGACTGCCCGATATTCACTTCCGACAGGCGTATAGACAACATCGCCCGAGCCTGCGCTGATGCGCCTCCCCGACTTGTCGGTATAGCTTATACTGCATCCGTCAAGATAGAGGAGCAGATGCTGCTTTTTCGGAAGTCCGATGCACTGAAAGCTGCGTGTGGTGCGCCAATATTGCGCCAGAGCATTTATGAAATTAACTCCAAACTCACGCTCAGAAAGCGTGTCTACGGGATATATCTCCACAATATCACCTCGTTTTTTGTTTTGTAAATTAAAGTTTACAATAATGCCGTGTAGCCGTGTTACGGCTTTTTTTAATTATATCGCCTTGAAGCTTTTTTGTCAAGCACATCAGTATCGAAAAACGATATTTTTTGACAGATATGTGTATAGTATTTTTTCCTTCCTTCTGCTATACTGATAAAAAAGAACGGAGGTTTTTTTATGAAGCAGACAGACTGGAAAATCATTTATTCATCCTATGAAGGAGTGGCAAAGCGCGCGATTCAGCTTCTTTCGCGAGAGGCGGGCGGTCTCATCATCCGAGAGCCTGATGTATATTCAATATACACCCTGCCTGTAGAAAAGGAAGGCTGTGAGATTTCGAAGAACGCTTTTTTTGTCGGTCTTTATGCCGACAGTCCGACTATCCGCCAATTTGTCAAGGAGGACGAGCTGCCCGAGGACGGATTTATCGTCAGAATTACGGAGAACCCGAATGACCCCGATGGACGGTTCGTTATTCTTTCCGCTCATAACGAAAAGGAGCTTTACTATGCTGTAGTCAGCTTCCTCGACGATTACATCCCGGGCTATGCGCCTAACCACAACCCAAACTATATGCCCGACCTTATTTTCGATTCTCCTCTCGGCATTTACAGCTATACCGAGCGTCCTTCGTTTGAGACACGGAGCGTTTTCACCTGGGGACATTCCTTCAACGATTACCGCGCCTATATTGAAAACATGGCTCGTATGAAGCTGAACGAGGTCATTATCTGGAACGATTATCTCCCTCTCAACATAGATGATATAATCGAATATGCCCACTCGTTCGGAATCCGTGTAATTCTCGGATATTCTTGGGGTTGGCGCGAAATTTCCAACAAAGCCGAGATAATCACCGACGAGGAGCTTACCGCGCTTCGTGAGAAGATCATTTCCCAATATGTAAACGTTTATGCGAAAACCAATTGCGACGGCATCTATTTTCAGTCGTTTACCGAACGAAAGGACGAGATAGTGAACGGTAAGCCTATCGCAAGGATAGTGACCGAATTTGTAAACGAAACATCTGATGCGCTTTTCAAGCTGAAGCCCGACCTGCGCCTCCAGTTCGGTCTGCACGCCACCTCTGTAAAGAGCTGGCTGTCGGAAATAGCCAAAGTAGACCCACGTATTGAAATTCTCTTCGAGGATTGCGGCGCCTTTCCGTTCAGTTATATCTCGGCAATGCCCGAAGAAAACGCCTTCCGCGAAACGCTTGACTTTGTAGAAAAGCTCCTTTCCCTCCGTGACGGCGCGGGCGTCGGTCTCGTGTTCAAGAGCGTTATGATGCTCGACTGGGGACGCTTCGCTATGCAGCGCGGTCCGTACATTATGGGCGACAACTCAAAGAGAATAGCCGAGCATGACCGCCGTATCCGCGCAAACTCCTGGCGCCGCTATTCTGCCGACTGGTTTGTGGGCGGTCACAAGGCGCACGAGCTTCTTACCTTTATAAAGGAGCATAGCAATGGCAAGGTCAACATCTGCCTTGCAGGCACCTTTGACGGCGGTATATATCTGCCCGAGGCTCTCTGCGCTCAGATGACACGCCGCTTATACGAGGATTTTCCGACTACCCTGCGCCGAGTGACCCGCCGCCCCTCGCTGACAGTCGATTAAAGCGCGGCTTTTTACGAAGCATATACTTTATAATGAATCCGACCCTACAGGACCGAGCCAGGCAAACCTTTGGCTCGGTCCCAATTTTTTATGCGTTTTTTGAAAGTTTAAAATTTCAAATTTTGATTTGTAAGTCTTTTTCTTGAGGGACTTTTTTGCAAAAAAGTCCCTCAAACTCTTCAAAAAACCTTAAAGAAATATTTTTTTATTTAAACGTCAGATGTTCTGCCCGCCCACACGTGCGCTTCAAATTTTGATTTAGCGGTGAGTTTGAAGATATCGTTGCCTGTTATTGTTTCGTGGTTTTACCTCATCCACCACTTCGTGGTCCCCCTTCCCCAAGGGGAAGGCTGTTTTATCAAGCCTTTTTCGTGCGAAAACAAAATAAAATGTATCAAAAAAACAAGCATTTCTTTTAGATAATAAGCGAAAAAGTGTTTTTTAAAGCCTTCCCCTTGGGGAAGGGGGACCGCTTGCGGTGGATGAGGTACACTCTATAACAATTACTCAATCACTTCCTCAAGAATCAATTCATAAAAAATCTTTTTTGCAGCAGCTTTCTTTTGCTTACTTTTCTTTCGCGAAAGAAAAGTAAGTCACCGACAAATTGCAATTTATCAAAGCTACACACAACAAAGAAGCTTTCGCTTTTACTCGTCTCTTTTTTTCTCTTCTTTTGCAATGCGCCTATTGCTTTTTGCGGAAAACCGTGATATACTGTAATAAAGAAAAAACTTTGCAAAATCTGCTTTTGGAGGCATTTATGCTTGATAAAATACGGAAGTTTTTGAAATGCTTTATTTTTGTGGAGCTTGGCTCACTTTTTGGCAAGGCACTGGCGGATTATATCCACTACAGACGCTACCCCGAATTTTATGAAATGATGTCTGCGCCTTGGTATACCGACATATTATTGAGCGCAGTCCTTACCGCCGCCGTCGTATTTCTTACGTTTTTGGCATACATCATTCTCGGTTGCGTGTCAAAAAAGCAGAAAAAGGCAAAAGAGAAAACGGAGGCAGAGTCTTGAATTTCGCAACATACCTACCGATATTTTTATTGTTCGTAATTATATTTATCGTATTACGAAACCGCAAAAGAATAATTGCAAAGAAAACCATTGAAAGAAAAAGAAACGGAGACAAAAACAAAATGAAAGAGCTGGCAAAAAGATTTATTGACAAGGAATGTGTAATTACCTCCTTCGACAACGGAAAAAACTTTGACGGCATTATCCGCGAGGTAACCGACGGCGCGCTCCTCATAGAAAAGGACGGCAAATCCGAAGCTATCAACCTCGACTTTGTTATAAGAATAAGAGAGTACCCTAAAAACAAAAACGGCAAGAAAAAATCCGTCATACTTGACTGACATACCTCATGAACGATTTCTTAAGACTCATAATAAACGAATTCAAGGATGCGCTACCGCTTGCGTTTGTGGCGGTGGTATTGTGCGCGCTCGGTGTTGGCGTCGCTTTTCTCATCTTTAAATTGAAATACAAGGACACACGAAAATTCCCTTTTTCCAAGGTCCTTTTGTATCTTGCGCTTGCGGGATACATTGCCGCCGTTCTTGCGGTCACGGTACTGCGAAGCGAAGGACTCAAGGGCACCAATCTGCACCTTTTCAGAGCTTGGCGCGAGGCGTGGAACAGCTTTTCCTTCAAGAATTGGGCAAATGTTCTTCTCAATATCGCAATGTTCATTCCTCTGGGCGTTCTGCTTCCTTGGATAAGCAAGCCTTTTCGGAAATGGTATGCTTCGTTTTTGTGCGCTTTAGGCATTTCTCTTGCCATTGAAGTATTCCAAAGTATAACGGGCAGAGGTCTTTTTGATGTCGATGACCTGTTTGCCAACACGCTCGGCGCGCTTTTCGGGTACGGCTTGTTTATGGCTGTATTCTCCGCGCTTGAAAAGAGAGAAAAAAAGGCGCTGCGGATATCTGCCTATGCCGCAATTCCGACGGCTATAGCTCTCGCCGTCTCAAGCATTTTTTTAGTATATGCGCTCCGTCCCTACGGAAATCTTCAAAATGCGGCTATCTACAAGGTTTCGACGAAGGGCGTTTCCTTTAATAGCGAATGCGAGCTGTCCGACGAAGGCAAGACCGTGCCTGTGTACCGCGCGCAACGCTTAAACACACAAAGCTGTGACGAATTCGGACTCGCCTTCCTTGAAGGCAGGACCGACCTCAGTGCGCTTGATATCTGTTATTACGATAACGAGACCTATTACCTCGACCACCGCGAGCATTCCCTGTTCGTCTCACATTTTGACGGCAGCTATGAGTACAGCTATCACCCCGACGGAAAACGGCAACCCGCCGAGCTTGACCGAGAGGGTATAGAAAAGCTGCTTGCGGATTACGGAATTTTTATTCCCGAAACTGCCCTGTTTTGCTACGAAGGCGACGGCTGGCATCTCTTTGAGTCGCCTATGTCAGACGGTGAAGCGGTCGGCGGCAGACTCAGATGCCGCTATTCCGCCGAGGGCTTTATTTATACTATTCATAACGGCATGGTGTCCTTTGAGACCTGCGCCGAGGAAGAAATAATTTCGGAGTCCGAAGCCTTCGAGCAAATGAAGAAGGGCAGATTTTTCGGCGATGTTTTTGAGTTTATAAGCCCCAAAAGCGTCACTCTGCTTTCCTGCTCTCTCGAATATCAGGCAGACACGAAGGGCTTCTATCAGCCCGTCTATATGCTCGAGGTTATGTATGACGGCTCGGCAGACGAAATGAAAATAATGATACCCGCTTTAGACTGACACAAGCTAAAAAGGAGCGAAAAATGGAAAACAGGACTACAGGCATAGTAATTTCGGTAAAAAAGCATTGGTACTTTAAGGTGAGCGCTAAGCCCTTTCGGAAGCATGCGCTTGACGGAGCGACCTTTCCTCATACGGTCACTGTTAAATATTGCGTTAACGGCAAGGAATACGTAAAGAAAAAATGGCTCCGCGCTTGTATACCCTGCCCCTCTGTAAACGAAACGCTTACCGTGATATATGACGAGGAAATGCCCGAAAAGATCCGCTTGGATATAACGCCTGAGCTTGACACGGCACAATTACATAAGGCGGTTTCTGTGCTATCGGTGCTTTCAAGCCTGTCTGTCATAGCCCTATCCCTCTTACAGCTTTTTGAGGTGTGGACCCGCGCGATAGACCTTTGCGTTCCGCTTATGGGTGTAATGATGCTCTGTCAGGCGCATTTACATTGGAATAAGAGCCGCAAGGTCGCTTATTTCAGTATAGGAACGGCGGTTTTCATATTTGCCTGCGCTATTGCGGTGCTTTTCTTAAAATAAAAGCTTTGACCTTGCGGAGCTAAACACGGCAATTCTATAAAATCTATTATTTGTAATGCCCGAATGGGCGGAAAGAGAAACTATGCTTTGGACTGAAATTTTATCGGGTGATTTTGAAAAGGCTGTCGAGAAGTCGAAGGGAGTTTGCGGCTTGGTAGTCGGGTGCGTTGAGCATCACGGCAGGCATCTGCCTCTCGGAATGGACGTGTTTCACACGGCGGGAGTCGCCGAGCGCGCCGCCGAAAAGGAGCCGTTCGTGCTTTTTCCGCATATGTATTTCGGCGAAAAGCAGGGGGCGGGCGAGTTTAAGGGAACTATAATTTTCTCGTCAAAGCTTATGTTCGACATTCTGACCGAATCCTGTGACGAAATGGCGAGAAACGGCTTCAAAAAGATAGTTCTCATAAACGGACACGGCGGAAACACCGCAATGCTGAGCAATTTTGCCCGCAGTGTGCTTCACGAAAAAAAGGATTATATGGTTTTTAACTACGGCATCGTTTCCGCATGGCCCAAGGTCAAGCAGATGCTGAAAATGATAGAGTCGGGAGACAGAAGATTTGCCGAGCTTACCGAGGAAGATGTTGCCGTCCTCCGCAATTTTGCCGAGAACAATACGGCGTCGGGACATGGCGACCTTCTCGAAACCGCAATGCTTCTCGGCTACCGCCCCGAGCTTGTCGATATGAGAAGGGTAAACGACGTCGACGGACGCTCCACGCATCTGCTCGACCACCTCGCGAGAGCAGGCTTTTCCACCCATTACAGTTGGATGTCCAGCTTCCCGAACTCGCTTTCCTCGGACGCTCACGACGGCAACAACGAGCGCATAGGAAGATGTGTCGTCAGATTGGCAGCCGACAAAATGGCAGCCGATTTCAAGGTATTAAAGGAGGACACCGTCTGCGAGGAATACCACAAGCTCTGGCTCTCCAAGCAGTAAAACATTTCAAATTTTGATTTGTAAGTCTTTTTCTTGAGGGACTTTTTTGCAAAAAAGTCCCTCAAACTCTTCAAAAAACTCTTGAAGAAATATTTTTTATTTAAACGTCAGGTGTTCTGCCCGCCCACACGTGTGCTTCAAATTTTGATTTGTCGGTGCGTTAAGTGTTCCTGAAAAGAGCCTCCCTCCGAGAGGGAGGGGGACCACGCAGTGGTGGAAGGAGCCTCCGCACGATTCAAGATAAGGCAAGCATTGTTATGTGCGAAATCTCCTTCAGTCACTTCGTGACAGCTCCCTCTCGGAGGGAGCCATTTTAGATACATTTACAAGGCTATAAACACACCGACAAATTGCAATTGTTTAACGATATGATTGTCTTTGTTACTTCAAACTGTGACGAAGTCACATCATAACTATGCGCAGCATATCATCACTCATAACTTGCCCGTAGGGCAATCATAACTGAGTCTGTTGCCTTCGCAACAGACTCATAAATTGCAATTTGTTTATGTAAATGTATGACTGCCTTTCTTTTTCCAAGCGCTTCCCTTTTACATATCTTTTAGCGCTCGGCTGCCGAAATTTCATAGTGAAATCCTGCGAAACTTTTTCGCCTTTCCCTTTGTTGACAACACCTTCTCTTTGATGTATAATATATGAGTACGGTTATATTACTGCTTTTAAGGTGAGAAAATGAACACGAGTGAAAAAATTATTGAGGAAAAACAGCCTCAAAAAAGAAAAATATTTCGCGGCTATAATAAAAAAACAGTCAGAGAGGCCTTAAGAATAGCGCTGCCTGCGCTTATTGAATCCTTTTTCATATCATTTGCGGGTCTTGTGGACACCCTTATGGTAAGCTCACTCGGCTCGGATGCGGTGGCATCCGTCGGGCTGACTACTCAGCCTAAATTTATAGGACTCGCTTTGTTTATAGCGTTGGGCGTGGCTACCTCCGCCGTTGTCGCGCGCAGATTCGGAGAAAATGACAGAGACGACGCAAACAAAACTCTGCTCTCCTCTCTTTCGCTTATGCTTATCGGCGCTATAGGAATTACCCTTTTATTCGTTCTCTGTACCGACAAAATAATATCCCTTAGCGGCTCCTCCGAAAACACACACGGGGACGCCGTGGATTATCTCAGAATTATCATGGGCGGTATGATATTTAACTGTGTCCAGATAGTTATCAACAGCGCGCAGAGGGGCGCGGGAAACACCAAGATAACAATGACCACTAACCTGACCTCCAATGCGGTAAATGTCCTTTTCAACTATCTTCTTATAGGCGGTCATTTCGGCTTTCCTGCTCTCGGCATCAAGGGCGCGGCTATAGCTACCGTACTCGGCACTGTAGTCAGTTGCAGCATGAGCATAATTTCTATCTTCTACAAAAACAGATTTTTAAGCATTCCCTACATAATAAAAAGAAGACTGCTCCCCGCATGGCAGTCCTTCAAGGTTCTTTTTAAATTTGGATACAGTGTTTTCTTGGAGCAGATTCTGGTGCGTATAGGTCTCGCATTAACGGCGGTAATGGCGGCAAAAATGGGAGACGCATCTATGGCGGCACATCAGGTCGGAATGAATCTCCTGTCGCTATCTTTTGCTCTGGGAGACGGTCTGCAATCGGCATCTGTCGCGCTTGTCGGGCGTAGTCTCGGTCAGAAAAATCCCGACTTAGCTAAGGAATACGGACGGACCTGCCAGGCACTCGGCGGCGCCATTTCGGTTGTATTGGCGCTTGTGTTCTTCTTCGGCGCAGACTTCATTATGGGCTTGTTCTTCAAGAATGATCCCGACATTGTCGTAATAGGCAGAGGCATTATGTGGATGATAATCCCGACAGTGCTTTTCCAGATAAGAGAGGTCATTTATATGGGGTGTCTTCGCGGCGCGGGCGACACTCTCTACACAGCGTTCGCCTCTACCATGTCGGTAACCATTTTAAGAACTATAGTCTCCTATACCTGCGCATTTCTCCTTGACTTCGCAATAATCGGTGTATGGGCAGGCGTCTTAGCCGATCAGATCGGTCGCTTTTTGTTCGGCTCGATCCGCTTCAAGAGAGGAAAATGGGTACACATCAAGGTCTGATTTCAAAAAAACAATAAAAGCGTTTATGACAGATACATCAGGTCATAGACGCTTTTCCTTTTTGCTTGTGGTTATGCCCAAAGGCGTCGCCCACACGGTGTGCTTCAAATTTTGATTTGTCGGTCTTTTTCTTGAGGGACTTTTTTGCAAAAAAGTCCCTCAAACTCTTCAAAAAACCTTAAAGAAATATTTCTTGATTTAACCGTCGGACATTCTGCCGAGACCCTTCGCTTCACGTACTGGATGAGCTACAACTCTATAACAAATACTCAATCGCTTCCTTAAGAAGCAACCCATAAAAAATCTTTGTTTCTTCAAGCTGTGACGAAGTCACATCATAACTATGCGCAGCATATCATCACTCATAACTTGCCCGAAGGGCAATCATAACTGAGTCTGTTGCAGTGCAACAGACTCATAAATTGCAATTTACCGCATCAGAAATTTTCGAATTCATCCCTGAAGAATCCCCTTGTATCTGCTGAGCCGCCGCGGAAATCGAAGGCACTAAGACGGACATATTTGGCGGCATCGGGAATTATGAAATCCGCGCTTGTTACGGGATTTTCTTCGTCTCCTATCACCTTGGCGGTTCTTTTGCCGCCGTCGTGCATAGTTATCTGTCTGACGGGCGAGGTCTCTATATGGACTTTGTTTCCGTCAAAAACAAGCTCTTTTATTAGGGGTCCCATGGAAGAATAGAAGTCTCCCCTTTCAAGCGCTTCTATTACCGACTGATAGCTCAGTTCTCGGCTGAGTATCATAGTAAACGCGCCGAAGGAATCGGATGCGGGACTGTCTAAGGGAGCTGCATTGTGATTATCATCCGCGCTGTGAACGAAGATCCGCCTTCCGCTGCGAAGCATCCTATCATAAAGATTTGCGTTATACTCGGCGCGGTTTAAAAGATAGGAGCCGTAATTGCACATCTCCATTGAAAAGAAGCCCTCATACTCCATTATCCGCTCATAGTCCTCCATTGACCACGTCGGGTGATTATATGTGCAAATATAGCCGTTTTCTTTCGCGGTCCTTATAAAGCTATTTATATATTCGGTGTCATATCTGCGTTTTTCCTGCGAGCCGACCTTCTGTAGCAGGTCTTTCTCCTCTTTGCCGATATATTTACAGTATTCATCATTGAAATTTATATACTTTAAATTATGCGGCTCCTTTGCTAAGAGATTTATGTGTATCTCCGGTTTGTATATTCTGTATACGTCATAACCGGATGTCGGACGTATGTATGCCTCATATCCTGTTATCATAAGAAAGTCATTTTCGCTCATCTCACTGTAATCGTAAGGCGCTTCATGATCGGTTATTGCAAGCACGGAATATCCCTGCTCCTTGTAGATTTTTTTAAGCTCCGAGGGCGAAAGCTTGCCGTCAGATCTTGTGCTGTGGCAATGAAGGTTTGCCTTGTATTGCGCTACACTCTTTTTTATATATTCGTACATTTTTCACACCTCTTTTTATATTCCCAACAGAACCGAAAGATGCGCCTTATCCGAGACGGCTATCACCGCGGAGGAAGAGCCGTTGTATTCCTCTCCGTCAAGACCGCAGACATATGCGCCCGCCTCCTTTGCAAGCAGCACGCCGGGGGCAATATCCCATAGATTTTTTGTAAATATTACTGTCGCATCTGTTCTTCCGCAGGCGACCGAGCTGAAATCCATACACGCCGCGCCGAACATTTTTATGCGCATAAAGCCATGGATCGAGCGCTCGAGCATTTTTGCCTGCTCTTTCATATCCTCCTCGCTCTTATGTAAAAAATCGCCGAAGGAAACTATAGACTGTGCGCTCTTTCTGTGCTTGACAAAAATCCTCTCTCCGTTTTTATATGCGCCCTCGCCCGAAACGGCATGGAAAAGCTCGTCAAAGGTCGGCAAATATATCATACTCATAACGGTCTGTCGGTTTTCAATCAATGCGCATTGAATACCGTATATCTTTATCCCTCTCGCCATATTTACGGTCCCGTCTATCGGGTCCATTGTCCAGAGTCTGCCGCTCTCTCCGCCGCTTTCGCCCTGTTCTTCTCCGTATATGGCATCGTGCGGATATTTCTCCTTTATACGCGCGCGAAGAAATTTCTCTATTTCAATATCCGCAGACGTAACAAGGTCGAACTCTCCCTTGCCCATAACATTTGTATGAGACTTGGGATATATCTCCCTGTAAGACGTCATCATATTCTCTTTTAAAAATTCAAGCTCTTGCGTGTATTTCTTCATTCTCTTTCCTCATATCTTTAAAATTCAACCCTTAATATTGTAGCAAAAAGAAAAAACAATGTCAAGGAGTCTTTTTATTATAGTACGCTTTTAGGATTGACTTTTTTGCTTTTATTTGGTATACTATGGATTGTGTGTTTTGATTACTGAAAAATGGAGAAAGATAAATGATTACAATAACCGATTTAAGCTTTCAGTTTGGCGGACAGATACTGTTCAAGGACGTCAACCTGAAATTCACAGAGGGCAACTGCTATGGCATCATAGGCGCGAACGGCGCGGGCAAATCCACCTTTTTGAAGCTCCTCTGCGGAGAATTAGAGCCGACGAAGGGAGATGTATCAATTCCCGAGGATGTAAGAATGTCGGTTCTTCGTCAGGACCACTTCGCTTTTGACGAATACACCGTGCTTGACACGGTAATTTACGGCAACAAAAAGCTGTATGACATAATGAAGGAAAAGGACGCGCTTTACGCAAAAGAAGACTTTTCCGAGGAGGACGGAATACGCGCCTCTGAGCTTGAAGCCGATTTTGCCGAAATGAACGGCTGGGAAGCCGAGTCGGACGCTTCAAAGCTACTACAGGGTCTTGGACTTGACGTTGAAATTATCTATTCGCCTATGTCCGAGCTTACCGAAAGTGAGAAGGTCAAGGTTTTGCTTGCTCAGGCGCTTTTCGGAAATCCCGATATAATCCTGCTCGACGAGCCTACAAACGGTCTTGATATAGATGCGGTCATCTGGCTTGAGGACTTTCTTTCGGACTATTTCGGTACGGTTTTAGTCGTATCCCATGACCGCCATTTCTTAAATGACGTATGCACCAATATAGTCGATATCGACTACTCCGAAATAAAGCTCTATGTGGGCAACTATGAATTCTGGTATGAGTCCAGCCAGCTTATCCAGAAAATGATAAAGCAGCAGAACAAGAAAAACGAGGAAAAAATCAAGGAGCTTCAGGAATTTATTTCACGCTTCTCGGCAAACAAATCAAAGTCCCGTCAGGCGACCTCGAGAAGAAAGCTTCTCTCGAAGCTTACTGTAGAAGAATTGCCCGCATCCTCCCGACGTTATCCGTTTATCGGATTTGACATGGACAGAGAGGCAGGAAAGGACATTCTTTCGGTCGAAGGACTTACAAAGTACGCTCCCGACGGCACTCCCCTCTTTAAAGACCTTTCCTTCTATGTAAACCACGGAGACAAAATAGCGTTTGTAGGAAACGAGCTTGCCGTTACCGCGCTTTTCCGCATACTTATGGGAGAGGAGGAAGCCGACAGCGGAAGCTTCAAGTGGGGCGTAAGCATCACTACCTCCTATTTCCCGCACGATAACAGTGAATACTTCAACAACTGCACCGACAGCATCCTCAACTGGATGAGAAAATATTCAAAGGACCAGACAGAGACCTATCTGCGCGGATTCCTCGGAAGAATGCTCTTCTCGGCAGACAGTGTATTCAAGCCTGTAAACGTTCTTTCCGGCGGTGAGAAGGTACGCTGTATGTTCTCGCGAATGATGCTTTTCGGCTCTAATGTGCTATTACTCGATCAGCCGACAAACCACTTAGACCTCGAATCCATCACCGCAGTCAACAACGGTCTTTCCGACTTCAAGGGCAACCTCTTATTCTCCTCCCACGACTACGAGCTTGTAAACACAGTCGCCAACAGAATTATAGAGCTGTCCCCCGAAAAGATTGTGGACAGAAGCGAAAGCTATGAGGATTTTCTCGCATACAAAAAATCTCTTGAAGAAAACGCTCAGTAAATTTAACAAAGAAGCGCACAGCCGATCCCGAAGGAAAGGCTGTGCGCTTTATTATTTAGTTATGTCTTTTATCATCCCCAGATACTTATATCATAATCAACACCGAATATTTCGGAAAGTGCATCAATAGCTTTCTTCTGATAAGACTTTGTCGCCTGCTCATAGTTCTTTTCGAACGCGATCTCAAGAGAACCTATATCAAACTCGGAAAGCTTTCTGTCACTCAAGTCTATAGAAATTACCTGAACCGCATTACAAACCGCTCTCGAAGAAATGATAGTCTTTACGAACGCATAAGCAGTGGTATTCAAGGTGCTGTCACCGTCACCGGCAAACAAGTTCTTAGCATTCTTATTAATGAATACGAGGGAGAAGAGCGATCTTACAGCCGCTCTGTCTTCAGGCTTGACCTCTTCGGAAAGAGAGTTGAACAATACTCCCAAGCCCTCTGCAAGACCACCTGCATATTCTTCCTTTATACCGTACTCCATAAGCAGATCTGCATCACAGACATAGGACAACGCTTTAGCCGAGGTTGTGGAGATATTACCCATCATAGCCTCGATAGCCGCAAACTTTTCTTCTGCCGACGCATCACTTGTGAGGATCATAATATTAACGAGCATCTCACCTGTTGCGCCGAAGAAGTTCTCATATCCGGGCTCTTCTGTCTCAGGAACTTCGGGTTCTTCGGGTGCTACGGTTACAGGGGCTTCCGTTACAGGCACTGTAGTTACAGGAGCCTCTGTTACAAGCGCTGTTGTAACTGCTGTTACGGGAGCGGTTGTAACTGCCGCTGTTGTAACGGGTGCAGCTGTTGTAACTGCCGCAGTTGTCGCAGGAGCTTCGGTTACGGGAGCATCTGTTACAGGAGCTACCGTTACAGGAGCTTCAGTTGTGGGAGCTACTGTTACCTCAGGCTCTGTATCTGTATTACCCTCGCTGGGTTTGTTCTCGTTTTCCTGCTTTTCCTGTTCCTTCTTAGCTTCTTCTCTTGCCTTAATTACATCGTTTGAAATAGCCTCAGCCATATCAATGAGCTTATCCTTGGAAACGGGAATGCGGTCTGCTACTATGTCACAGGAAAGGATAGACTTTGTAAGAAGGCTCGCCTTTTCGCTGCCGCTCTCGGAAATTTCGGTGATACCGTCAAGAATAACACCGGTCTGTTTCATAATAACATTCATGTTTTCCATGACATTATCATTTTTTACAAGCACTGTGGAAAGTGTCGAAACCGCCTTAGCAATTTTTTCTACAGCCTTGGCAGCTGCCTGGTTTGCAGCCTTCTGCTGTTCCTTCTCAGCCTTTTCTTTTTCCTTCTCTGCTTCTTTCTCGGCCTTTTCCTGTTCCTTATCCTTCTTCTTATCTGCCTTCTGCTGTTCCTTTTCTTCCTTCTTGTCGTCCTTCTCCTGCTCCTTATCTTCCTTGTCCTTATCCTTGTTGCCATTATTGACTATAGGAGCAAAATCGTCTTCTTCTGTGAAGAGAATGTCGGATACAACGGGAATTTCGGTCGGGAAATTCTCAGGCTTCGAAGCAAGCTTAGGCTGAAGCTCTACACCGTTTTCAACGTCTTTTTCCATTTTTGCGCTAAGAGACTGAGATATCTTTTCGCTATCCTCAGCAGAGCCTGCCATATCAAGAGTAAGCTCCATAACCTTAACCTTTGCTTCCTCGGCATTGCCCTTGCCCTCAAAGATAGCATCAGCCTGCTCACGGAGAAGCTTCATCAAAGCAGCAGCATAAGCCGCGCCTGACATCTTGCCCTCATTCTTCTTAACTGTAAGAGAGCCGTCGGCGTTTTTGGTTGCGTCAAGTGTTACGAACTCGCCAATGTTCTCGGCATTCTTAAAAGTCACAAGGAATGAATCACTGCGAGTGTAAGCCTTGCTTTCACCGTATGAAATAACGGTTATACTATCAAACTTTACACGCTTTGTTACTATTTCGGATTCTTCATTTTCAATATATGCGGTGTATTCCGTAAAGAAGTCTGCGACCTCCTCATCGGTGATATCGCTTCTTCCGTTAAACTCATAAGAAATACCTACAGCAAGACAGTATTTCTCTGTATCGGAAATTTTAAGAGCATAATTTGCGCATATCTTATCCATTTTACCTGTAAGCACATCTGTCATTTCGCTTACAGAAAGATCTGCCATTGCGTTAAGCTCGCCTGCTACCTCTGACGTAAAATTAGAATGAAGTGCTTCCTTGGATTCGGGAATGTTCATGACCTTTGCCGCCGCGCGCAGACCTATATTGATTATCTCGGGTACGAGAACGGTCATTCTCGGGTTATCGTAAAGAGGAACTGCCATGGAGGATACAACACCGTCCTGCTGCATGAGTGTCATAAGCTCTTCGGTATTGCCTATCTTTGTAAGCATTCCGCTGTCAACGACCGCATCCGCCAAGGAAACGAGTGTATGCAAATCCTCCTCGATATTATCCTTCGAAGATGTTGCGAATATCTTGAGCAAAGCATCAAATGCGCCTGTAATCATCTCATTCATAACAGGCTTCTTCATTCCGAGGAATTCATTGCCTTCAATCCAAGCTTTACTTGCAGAGGAAAGAACCTCGGGCAATATTCCCATAAGAATTTCGGATTCTGTAGCAGCCGCCTCTATATTATAGAGAGCATCTACCTGCGCATCCCCTATATTATCGACCTTAACGCCCTTGAATGCGGTAGCGGAAAGCGCCGCATCAAGCATGTGCGAAAGCTCGTTCTTGAGAACTATCTTCTCGCCGTTCAGCTTTGCCGAAGAAAGAGTTCCGTAAAGCCATTTTCCGCCAAGAGCCTGTGTTCCGGCAAAGAGAGGAGAGGAGTCTACGCCATCGGCATATCCCTTTGCGGTAATAACGGCATCTGCACCGCTTATCCCGTCCAGATCCTTCTCGGTTATCTCAAGAGAAGCAACCGTATCCACCAAGCCGACTACGGGTGTGTAAACGCCAACAATAAGTACGAGGGCTACGACTGCGCCGATAAGCGCGCCAAACACCTTATGCTGAACGCCTGACTGCTTTTCGTCAAGCGGCTTCACTGCCTTCTTTAAAAAGTGGTAGGCTATCAAAAGCAAAAGCGAAAGCACTATAAAGCATACAGCGAAAACAAACGGTGCCGCCACAGAGTATGCAAGAGTGCCGGGCAAAGCCTCAAGAGTGGGCATGGACGCAAGCGTCTCTTCGGTTATTCCCGCCTTTGCAAGCAATGAAATAATAAGCGCTCCCACGGGTTTAGCCACTGTCTTTGAAACAGCGAATGCTATCGGAATGGAAAGAAAGAAAGCAACAAGAATCGTGCCAAGCTTTACAGCAGCCTTCACTGTCTTTCTGAACATTCCAAACAAAACCGCAAGAACAAATATTATTATTGCGGGAACGGAAATCAACAGATTAATAAGTGTGATATTCATAAAATTTTCTCCTTTGTTTTTTTTCTGATACAGTCATTTTTGAAATAGTCTTATTTCTCATAATATATTATATACCTTTCTCAAATTTTGTCAATAGTTTTTCAGTAATTTTTTGTTCACAATTGTAAATTTTATCGTTTTTTTGCAAAAATGCAAACAATTATGAACAAAAAAGGGCGTAAATTACATATCGCCCCTTTATCTCTACACGTACATTTTCATATGACGGCAGATCGGTATAATCCTTTAATGAATAAATCAGAGAAATTCTTCTGTGGCACATCTTCGCTATTCTCTCCGTATCCGTGTTGCTGTGGCAAAGAAAAATTCCCACCTCGCAGACAGTGTCAAGTGAGCTTGAAAGATATATAGCGCAGTCCTCAAGCAAAGACATTTCCTCATTTGCGTCCTCGTTTGGAGGAGTTACATAAAGAGAGGAAAAAAGCTCGCTTGACAGATATCCGTCCTCCCACTCATTCGCCTTCAAAAGATACAGTCTGCCTGCGGCGAGCCTTTCGTTTCCGTAAAGCTCCGAAAACATTTCCTCACACCCTCGCCCCCTGCCCCCGCAGGAAAAAAGCATAAGCGCCGAAAGAAGCAGAAGCGCTATACCCTTGATTGTCCTTTTCATTTTCCGCCCGCCCTTCTGAAGGGCTGTCTCAAATGGAAATTTGAGACAGTCCTTTTTTTAATGTGCAAGGGGATAGTCAGATTTGAGGAAGAAGCGTCGTTTTCCGCCCCGAAGACGTATTAAATACGTCGAGAGGAAGGAAACGGCGGTAGAAAAAGTCCATAAATTCAGAAGAATTTCGCAGAAATTCAACCTTTTCTGTCTCATTTACACTTTTTGTTGTAAATATGGTCTTTTTTAATACTTTTCCGGACTTTTTCGGTCTTACCAAATGTGACAGCCCCAGTGATATACTTACTGTAATAAAATATGTATATCCTTTTTGCTTTATACCAGATTGAGCTTTTTGGCTATTCTGTATTTGCAGTTTCTCTTACGGGTCTTATATGTTCCCGCCGCCATATAGTATAGCTGAGTGCGGCGGTGTCCTACTCCGTTTCCTATGTCTTCTCTAAGCTTCTTTCGTATTCCCTCCTCGCACTCCTCCTCAAGCGCCGAGTCTATCACCTCATTAAGAAAGCGGTAATGCTCTATCGTTTTCTCGTCGGCAGTCTGCTTCTCTATTTCCCTCTGCCGTCTTTCGTAATCTCCGCAAAGCGCCACCACCACGCGGTTTATCTGTAACGGAAGCATCTTCGCTCTTGCCTCTTTGTTGGTTTCTACTGTTCTCATTTGTATTTCCTCCCTTTCTTTTTCTTCCTTTGGTTTTTCTCTTTTATCTGCTTTTCGCAAGCCACAGGGTTTCGTCAAGCTCGTCCTTTAAGCATTCGAGGTTTTCGACAAGCCTCTCGCATTCGCTGTAGGTCATCTCCGCGTTTTCGGCTATGTCCTCAAGCTCAGAGAGAAGCTCCTTTTCCTCACCCTTCCCTTCTTCTATAGCCGACTTGACACTCTCCTTCGCTTCTTCAAGCTCCTCTATTTTCTTGTTGGCGCGCTTTAAAGAGCTTCTCACCTCATCTATCTCGGATTTTATATCCGATACATCTCTTACGTAATAAGGCTCCTCATAATAGCCGCTGTTTATCATATGTAGCATTTTTCAACCTCCCGTCAAATAAAACACGCGCATATTTTTTATTTTTGCGCATACACTCTATTGTGTCACCTGTTGTGTGACTCGGCAGCAGTAAGCCTCCGCAAATTTTATTTATCAAGCAGACACTGTTTTCTTCGGGCAAACAGCGCCCTTCCCTTGACGGCATGTAGCCTTTTTTCCGTCTTTTTGGGGTAGCGGATTTCATTCCTGTCACCTGTTATGTGACAATTATAGCATAGGTTTTGTCACCTGTCAAGTGATTTTTCAAAATATTTTTCAAAAAAATGTTGCATATTATGCAACTTTATGTTATAATATGTTGTAGAATGTAGAATAAGATAAAAGTGTGTCGGTTGTGAAATGCTCTTTTGTTTGGAAAGAGTGATGTATCGGCTACGCCGAAGTGATGTTATGGCTTTGCCATAGTGATGTATTGCTCCTTCGTCGCAAAGCGATGTGATGCTTGCCTACTTCGCCGCAAGGCGAAACATCACTCACGCAGTGAACATCACTGCCGAAGGCTACATCTCTTGCCCGAAAGGGCAAACATCGTTCGGCTGACCTGCTTTATCGCAGGTCACCGTTAAACGGAAAAGCTTATTTTAAGAAAAGGGGCGAAGTGATTTTGAGCATTGGTGCGAAAATAAAAAGAGAGAGACTCGCAAAGGGCTATACCCTGGACGAGCTTGCAAAAAAGGTAGGGACGAGTAAGCAGACTATATTCCGCTATGAAGCGGATGCCATCTCAAATATTCCGCCCGACAAAATAGAGGCGCTCGCATTCGCCTTGGGAACTACCCCTGCCTATCTTATGGGCTGGGAGAGCGAGGACTCCGAGGAAGCGCTGCTGAAAAGGAGGGGAATTATGCCAATTCGCAAAAAAAAGATCCCTCTCTGCGGAGAGATCTCCTGCGGTCAGCCTATCTATGCGGAGGAAAACCGTGAGACCTACGTTTCCACCGACTGTGATTTTGACGCAGATTTCTGTCTTACCGCACACGGAGACAGTATGATAGGCGCGCGTATCTATGACGGCGACCTCGTGTTCATAAAGAAGCAGCCTACAGTCGAAAACGGAGAAATAGCCGTAGTCATCATCGAGGACGAGGCGACGCTCAAGCGGGTATACTATTACCCCGAGGAAAGCAAGCTTATCCTCTGTCCCGAAAACCCTCACTACGCGCCCATGTCCTTCTCGGGTGCCGAGCTTGACCGCATAAACATCTTAGGCAAAGCCGTCGCCTTCCAAAGCAAGATAAGATAAACGAGCCCTCTCTCGAGAAAGCTCGTTTATTCTCGCAGTAATATGGCTTGCAAGTCTTAAAGACAGTTTTCGAAATTCTATTGAATACGTTACTTACTGACAGGAAAAGGACAGAGAATGTTTAAGCTCTCTGTCCTCTTTTCTTGATAAGCACTGTATTAAATAAAGACAACAAACGGGGCTGTCACATTTGGTAAGACCGAAAAAGTCCGAAAAAGTATTAAAAAAGACCATATTTACAGCAAAAAGTGTAAATGAGACAGAAAAGGTTGAATTTCTGCGAAATTCTTCTGAATTTATGGACTTTTTCTACCGCCGTTTCCTTCCTCTCGACGTATTTAATACGTCTTCGGGGCGGA
>SVQV01000103.1 GCA_015065175.1 Oscillospiraceae bacterium
GAAAATCGTCCGACATTTTTACTGTTATTCCGTACTTTTCGGATAACCCCTGATATACAGCGGATATTGCTTTATTATACAAATACCCGTTCGTCATGGATGCGATAACCGTATATTCCGAAAGTGACTCCTTTGATATCAGCTTTTCCACTATGTTCGGTGCTTCGGTGACTGCGGGCGCTTCGGTAAGCGTAGGAGCTTCGGTAAGTGAAGGCTCTTCCGTCCCCTTCGGCACTTTCTTTCCTCCGCAGGACACAAGAGCAGCTATAAGCACAAGTGTCAAAAGGCACAATGCGAGAATTTTTGTTGTTTTCATTTTGTTTTTCCTCCAAAACGCAATTATTCGCTAACTTTAGTTTGCGTTTTTTCTTTGCGGACAGATATAAATAGATTTAAGGCAATCATAATAACGAACACAAGATTTACGTATCCGCTTATCGGATACACGATAGAAACCAGCTTTTCGAAGCCGAAAAGGCTTCCCGCAAAGCAAACACCTGACATAAGAGAGACGCCTATTATGTAATTGGTGTTTTTCTTCATGACCGCAGTCTTCTCTTTTGCATAATAAGCTATAGCCACAGAGTTTGCGAGCGAGGTCGCAAACATAGCCAGAAGAAGCAGCACCGAGAAGATAATTCCCACCGTGTTATTGAGACCTGTCGCATATGCGACCATAGGCAAGGAAAAATCGGCGCACTCTATCGACGAAAAGAGCATGGATAATATCGTGGATGCTATTATCATCAGAAGGACCGCTCCGACAAAAGAGCCTAAAAATACGGTTTTTTTGTCCTTTACCCTCTCCGCCATGACCGCATAGACTCCTATAACACAGCCTGCGTTATAGGTCGCATTGTTGAGTGCGGAGAGCGCCCAATGCGAGAGCATGGGATTGTCTCCTGCGCCCTTTATAGCATTCAAGTCCTCGGGCGAGAAATCGGGCAGACGGAAAATACACATTCCGAAAACAAATATCAGAAGCGCAGGCACAAAAAGCGAGAACATTCTGAGAAATCCGCTGACACCCGACAGAGTGACAAATGCGACCGCAATACACAATATAGCGCTTCCGATATAAAATGGCACCGAAAAGACCTGCTCCGCAAGCGCGCCTGCGCCTGCCGCCATAACGACATAGGTGCAGAACATAAAAAATATAGAAACAAGTCCTACCGCATTACGCAAAAAAGGTATATCCTTGCGCACTATAAGCGCATCGACCGTAGTTATTTTTTCTCTCTGCGAATAGAGCAGGATAAGCACCGAGGTGAGAAACAAAACGAAAAGCGAAAGCGCCATTCCGAGATAACCCTTCACCCCGAAAACTCCGAAATACTGCCACAGCTCCTGTCCCGAGACAAAGCCCGCCCCGAGCATATTTCCCGCCATGGCGAACGCCATTCCAAAAATTCCAAGCTTTTTCATATAAGATATCTATCGTCCTTCCCTCTTCATTTGTATTCGGGGAAAATAAGTCTTGTTTCGGTATACATAGAATCTTACGTGCCAACCGCACACCGCTTTTCTGCTGAGAATGCCAGTCTTTTCGGGATATTTCGGCATATCGGGAACTCGTCAAAAATGGTGTAAAAACCTGAATCATACGCTTCCTTTACAAGCGCGTCAAAGTCAACCTTCGCAAGCTCCGCAAAGACCTTTTCCTTTTCGGGCTTCGTCTTAGGGTGACGGGGAGTAAATACCGTACAGCAGTCCTCATAGGGCAGGACCGAGGTATCGAAGGTATCTATTTTTCTCGATATCTCGACTATCTCCTCCTTGTCCATACCTATACAGGGACGGAACACGGGAAGCTCGGTCACCACGCTGTCGGTGACATTCAGCGCCTCTATCGTCTGGCTTGCCACCTGTCCGAGACTCTCTCCCGTAATGAGCGCGCGGCAATTATACTGCTTTGCGCACATCTGCGCAAGCGTCATCATAAAAATTCGGAGCAAAAGCGTAAAATAATCCTCCTCACAGGAGTCTCGGAGGACCTCCTGAATGTGAGTAAGCGAAATTACGTGAATATGAAGCCTCGATGTGTATTCACAGAGCTTATCCGCAAGCGAAAAGACCTTGTCTCTCGCCCTCTCGCTCGTATAGGGATAGCTTTCGAAGTGCAGAGCTTCTATCTCCATTCCGCGCTTCGCCATCATAAAGCCCGCAACAGGGCTGTCTATACCGCCCGAAAGCAAAAGCAGACCTCTGCCGCTCGAACGGGGCGGCATACCGCCCGCGCCCTTCTGCTGATCGGCGTGGATATACGCCGCCTTGTCTCTTATTTCTACTCTTATCATAGAGTCGGGGTTATGCAGGTCTACCTTTATTTTCGGCACTGTCGAGAGGATAGCGCCACCGACCTGCGCGGCAATTTCGGGTGACTGCAACGGAAAAAGCTTATCCGAGCGCTTTGCGTCAACTCGGAAGGTTCTCTTGCCGTAAAGCTTTTCGGGAAGATAGCTCTTTACGGTCTCAAGAATGCTCTCCATATTCTTTTCGGCAACCGCCGCACGGGTAACGCCCGAAATGCCGAATATCTTTTTAAGGCACCCAAACATTCCGTCGAGGTCGCATTCCTCGTTTTGCGGCTCAATATATACGGTGCTTTGCAGGTGGCTCACCTTAAAAACTCCGTACTGCGAGGCTCTTTTCTTTATTTCCTTCGTAAGCATAGACTCGAAGGTCGAGCGGTTAGCTCCCTTCAGGACTATCTCACCGTATTTGCATAAAAGGATCTCTTTTATCTGCTCCATTTTGTTCTCTTTCTTCTTAGCTTGTCACAAGACAATTAAAGATTATAATATCTGTCAAACTCAGCGGGATGAGGTATCTTCGACATCTCACTGCATTCCGCTCTCTTGCCCTTGATGAAGTTCTTTATAAGCTCTTCGGGGAATACACCGCCCACAGTAAGATAATCGTGGTCGGCTTCAAGCGCGTCAAGCGCTTCGGGCAAGGATGTGGGAAGTCCCTGAAGCTTTGCCTTCTCTTCCTCGGGAAGATGGAAAAGGTTGAAGTCGTAGGGTCCCCAGCCGTTTGCGTGGGGGTCTATCTTATTCTTCACACCGTCAAGTCCTGCCATAAGGATAGCCGCATAGCAGAAATACGGGTTACAGGTAGCGTCGGGGTTACGAAGCTCGAAGCGGCGCTTGTCGGGACTCTTCGCATATGCGGGAATACGGATAACCGCAGAGCGGTTCGAGGTCGCATATCCGACAGTTACGGGCGCTTCAAAGCCGGGAATAAGTCTCTTGAAGGAGTTTGTGGACGGATTTGTTATTGCGCAGAGCGAAGCTATATGCTTAAGCAGACCGCCCATAAAATAATGCGCTGTCTCTGAAAGATGCGAATATCCGTTATCGTCCGAGAATACAGGCTCGCCGTCCTTGAAGAGAAGCATATGCACGTGCATACCGCTTCCCGCCTCTCCGTAGATAGGCTTCGGCATAAAAGTCGCACTCTTGCCGTACTTCAATGCTGTATTGTGGATGATGTATTTTATCATCATCGTCGCATCTGCCATATGAACCACCTCGCCGAGCTGAGGCTCTATCTCGTACTGTCCCGAAGCGGCAACCTCGGGATGATGATAGTTTATATCAATGCCCATTTCCTTCATAAGCATACACATCTCACTGCGGCACTCGTATGAGGTATCAAAGGGCTTTGCGATATGATAGTTCTTCTGCTTGGGAACAACGACGCCGTGTCCCTCTGTGTCACTGTTCCAATAGGACTGGCTTGCGTCCACCGATGCGCCTATATAGTTACCCGAAACGTTCCAGGTAACATCGTCAAAGAGATAAAACTCAAACTCGGGAAGTATCTTCATCGTGTCGGCTATACCCGAGTCCTTCATATACTGAACAGCCGCCTTGATAATGTTTCTGGGGTACTGAGCGAGGGGTCTGTTTTCGGGGGTGTCGATTATCATAGCGTTACCCGTCATAGAAAGAGTAGGAATAGTGCAGAAGGGGTCTATTACCGCAGTATCGGGGTCGGGAATGAATACCATATCGCTCTTTTCAACTACCGCATAGCCGTAGTTGGAGGCGTCGAAGCCTATTCCGCTCTTCATAGTATCCTCAGAAAAGTTCTCTGCGGGAATTGTTACATGGCGGTACTTACCGTCGATGTCGACCATCTTGAAGTCCACCATTTTAATGCCGTTTTCTTTGATTAAATTCAATATATCCTTTACACTTTTTGCCATATCGGTTCTCCTTCTCATTTTGTTATGATTTTAGTTATAGTTATGCAGAGTAATTATAACAAATTTTAAGCCTTTCGTCAATAGCCTTCAAAGAAATAATAAATTACTCTTGACAAATTTGCTTACATATGTTAAAATATGCTTGGCTTTGAAAAGAGGAGTAGCCTGTACAGCGGCAAAGAGAACGGACGGTCGGTGAGAGTCCGGGCGCGGAGGCGGGTGAAGGTAGCTTTGAGCTTCGGAAAGAAAGGCGTTTGCCGATTAGACTCCGACGCATCTCTGCGTTAAAGAGTTGAGTGCGCATTATGCGAATTCAGGTGGTACCGCGGGTTTTGCTCGTCCTGTTTTTAAGGATGAGCCTTTTTCTTTTTCGCGGAGCATAAAAACGTAAACAAACACCGAAAGGATTCAGATATGAGAAAAGAACTGGACAAAAAATATTCTCCCCGTGATTTTGAGGAGAGAATCTACAACGACTGGTGCGATAAGGGATATTTCGCGCCCGACCCCGACAAGAGCAAGCCTGCTTTCTCGGTGGTTATTCCCCCACCTAACGTAACGGGTCAGCTCCACATGGGACACGCCCTTGACGAGACCTTGCAGGATATCATTATCCGTACCAAGCGTATGCAGGGCTACAGCACCCTCTGGGTACCCGGCACCGACCATGCGGGTATCGCTACACAGATAAAGGTTGAGGAAAATCTCCGTGTAAACGAGGGTCTTACACGCTATGACCTCGGCAGAGAAAAATTCCTCGAGCGTGTATGGGACTGGAAAAATCAGTACGGCTCACGCATCATAAATCAGCTTAAGAAGCTCGGCACCTCCTGCGACTGGAGCCGCGAGCGCTTCACTATGGACGAGGGCTGCTCCCGCGCCGTAAAGGAGGTCTTCGTAAACCTCTATAACAAAGGACTTATATACAGGGGATACCGTATAATCAACTGGTGCCCCCACTGTATCACCGCACTCAGTGATGCCGAGGTCGAATACACCGAGCAGGCGGGACATTTCTACCATATCCGTTATCCCATAAAGGGCGAGGACGGTTACGTTTATATTGCCACCACACGTCCCGAGACACTTCTCGGAGATACAGGTGTTGCCGTAAACCCGAATGATGAGCGTTATACCACTCTTGTAGGAAAGAAGCTCATTCTTCCCTTGGTTGGCAGAGAGATTCCCGTTGTTGCCGACGATTACGTTGATATGGAATTCGGTACGGGATGCGTTAAGATGACTCCCGCTCACGACCCCAACGACTTTGAGGTCGGAAAGAGACACAATCTTGAGACCATCCGTATTTTGAATGATGATGCTACAATAAACTTCCCCGGCACAAAGTATGACGGTCTTGACCGCGAAGTTGCGAGAAAGGTCATTGTAGAGGACCTCGAAAAAGAGGGCTTCCTTGTTAAAATTGAGGACTACACACATAACGTAGGTACCTGCTACCGCTGTAAGACAAACGTAGAGCCTCTTACCTCTAACCAGTGGTTCGTAAAAATGGAGCCTCTCGCAAAGCCTGCTCTTGACGTGGTTCTTAAGGGCGAGGTCAAGTTCGAGCCCGAGCGCTTTACAAAGATATATACCAACTGGATGGAAAACGTACACGACTGGTGTATCTCCAGACAGCTCTGGTGGGGACACAGAATACCCGCCTTCTACTGCGATGCCTGCGGCGAAATGACCGTCACCAAGGAAAGCTCCGCTATCTGTCCCAAGTGCGGCAAGGCAATGAGACAGGAAGAAGACGTGCTTGACACCTGGTTCTCCTCTGCTCTCTGGCCCTTCTCTACTATGGGCTGGCCCGACAACACAGAGGACCTACAGCGTTACTACCCCACAAACGTGCTTGTAACAGGCTACGATATCATATTCTTCTGGGTAGCGAGAATGATATTCTCCGCTCTTGAAAATACTCAGAAGATACCCTTCAGCACAGTATTCATTCACGGTCTTGTGCGCGACGCTCAGGGCAGAAAAATGTCCAAGTCGCTCGGAAACGGTATAGACCCGCTTATGATAATCGAGCAGTACGGCGCAGACGCTCTCCGCTTTGCGCTTGCTACAGGAAACGCGCCGGGTAACGATATGCGCTTCTCCGACGAAAAGATAGAAGCGGCAAGAAACTTTGCCAACAAGCTCTGGAACGCTTCCCGTTTCGTGCTTATGAATCTCTCGGACGATGACGAGGACTGCTCCTTGCCCGACATCTCTCTGCTTGCCGATGAGGACAAGTGGATAATCTCACGCTTCAACAATCTCTCAAAGCAGGTAAATGCTTCAATAGATAAATACGAGCTGGGAATTGCCCTCTCGCTCATCTATGACTTTACCTGGGATATCTTCTGCGACTGGTATATCGAGCTTTGCAAGGGTCGCTTGCAGAATAAGGACTCAAAGGAAGCGCACACCGCTTCTCACGTATTGGTTTACGTTCTTACAGGCATCCTTAAGCTGCTCCACCCCTATATGCCCTTTATCACAGAGGAAATTTATCAGAGCCTGCCTCATACCGACAGCAGTATCATGATAAGCGCATTCCCCGTATATGATGAGAGCCTCAACTTCCCCGAAGAGGAAAGCAACCTTGAAAAGATAATCACAGCCATCAAGGCTATCCGCGCGCGCCGCGCGGAAATGAACATTCCGCTCTCCAAGAAAGCGAAGCTCTATGTTGTAACGAAATACGCGTCTCTCTTTGAGTCCTCCGCTGTATTCTTTGAGAAGCTCGCAGGAGTTTCCGAGCTTGCGGTAACAGACAGCTACAGTGATGAAAACGCCGTAAACATAGTAACAGATGCCGCTACCTTCTATATTCCCATGGCAGACGTTATCGACTTCGATAAGGAGCGCGCGCGTCTTAAAGCGGAAATCGAGAAGAACAACGGCGAAATAGACCGCCTCGTGAAGAAGCTTTCTAACGAAAACTTCACCTCAAAAGCGCCCGAAGCGGTAATCAACGCCGAAAAGGCAAAGCTCGCTAAATACGAGGCAACCAAGGAAGCCCTTGAAGCCGCCCTCGCAAAGTTAGGCTGAGCAAAATAATTTTATAAAATCAAAAGGGACCGAGTCAAAAGCATCAATTGACTCGGCCCCGACTTTTTTCTCAGCACTTCAAATTTTGATTTGTCGGTCTTTTTCTTGAGGGACTTTTTTGCAAAAAAGTCCCTCAAACTCTTCAAAAAACCTTATAGAAATATTTTTTATTTAAACGTCAGGT
>SVQV01000104.1 GCA_015065175.1 Oscillospiraceae bacterium
AGCGAGCCTTCATCTATGTATTGCTTAGCGTATTGCGCAGATACCTTCTGTCTGTGCTGATAACCTATAGTGAGCAATTTACCTGTGGCTTTGGCCGCTTCCAGCATTCTTTTTGCGTCAGCAGCCGTCTTTGCCATTGGCTTTTCACACATTACGTGCTTGCCAGCGTAAAGCGCATCGATAGTGATATCAGCGTGAGAACGGTTAGGAGTAAGAACGTGAACGACTTCAATTTCAGGATCATTCAACAATTCTTTATAATCGGTATAGATTTTGGCGTTCGGAGTTCCGAATTCTTTTGCCGCCTTCTCCGCTTTTTCCGGGATAATATCGCAAAAAGCTACCATCTGCACCTCGGCGATCTGTTTAAGAGACGGCATGTGCTTACCGTTGGCAATACCGCCGCATCCTATAATACCTACTTTAACGTTTCTCATATTAAAAAACCTTTCTTTAAGAAATAATAATAAATTGACAGAATATAGGTTTTCTATCATTTATTTTTAGAATATTATAGCATTTTTAAAAAATATATGATATAATAATTCTGTTATAAAGTATTGTAAATCTATTTTTTTGGAGATAAAAGTGAATTTTTACAGAGAAAAAGCAATACCTCAATTGATTGAACATGGGATTGAATTCTTCCCTCTCAGATATGATAAGTCAGGAAAATCCACGCTTCCACACATTCACCCCGCAATAGAAATTATATATCTCACAAAAGGCAGATACGATATATTTGTAGATAACGAGCATTATTCCGCAACAAAAGGAGACCTGCTTCTGTTCCGCTCAAATGTCATTCATAGCTTAAAGCATACAGACAGCGAGAATAATATTGACGGAGAGTATTTTGTTTTGAAAATAGACCCGAAGCTTCTCTTCCAAATGTTTTCCGAAAAGGACGATAAGGCTTTCGTTGCTCCTTTTATTAGCAAAAAGTCGGATGATATTTCCTTTTTTCCCGAAAAAAATATAACGGACGAAATGAAGAATATATTTAATTCCATGATATGCGAATATAATCGCTCCGATAGCTTTTTTAACGCAAGTATACGCTCACTGTCTGCAAGACTTCTTATAGAATTTCTCAGAAGTGCTGTTGCTCCGCGTGTTCCGACAGATAGTATAGAGATAAGCGAAAAAAACGTATTTCTTATACATGAAAGCCTAAAGTACGTAAGTGAAAACTTTGCGTCCGACATCACTCCTGCCGACTGCGCCGCACTCGTCCATTTGAGCTACAGCTATTTTGCAAAGCTTTTTCACACAGTTACGGGAAGCTCCTTTAAGGAATATTTAACACAAATACGTATTGCAAAAGCGCACGACCTATCATTTCTACTTCCGTGCCCATAACCGAAGTGGCAATCTCCTGCGGCTACAGCAATCTTTCATATTTCATATCCGAATACAAAAAAATTCACGGCAAATCCCCATTGAAAATGCGAAAGCAGTTTTCTGTGCGATGAAACAAATATTTGTTTGCTTTTTTAAAACCCTGTGATATAATATAAATATCTAAAAAACGGAGGAGCTATTATGAACGATTATATATACCGTGTAGACGAGCGTATTTTTATGCTTGACTGCGGAAGAAAATATTTTACTCCCGAATGGATAAAGAGGCTGATCGACGAGATAAGCGCAGTCGGATTTAACGCTATAAACATTCACTTTGCGGATGATATGGCATTCCGTCTGGAATCGAAGCAATACAAATGGCTCTCTGGCGGAGATCACAGGCTTTGCGGCTTTGGCGCAAAATACGGATGCCCCGAAAATGACGGTAAGTATATAACGCAAGAAGAAATGAAGGATATCGTTCTCCATGCACGCTCTCGCGGTGTTGATGTTATTCCGTCACTCGATTCCCCCGGACACATGACATATATTGTAAAAACATACAAGCAGAATTGCGGCTCGGATATCGGAAACTATTATCACAAGAACGGAAAGGTCGCACTCGTGCAAGCGGCAGGAGAGCGGGAGGAATCCTCATTTTCCCTCTATTCAAGCTGTCTGGATATCTCCAATACCGAAGCTTTGAGCTTCATAACAAATCTTTATACCGAGCTCGGAAGCTTTTTCCGTGAGCTTGGATGCAAGAGCTTCGACATCGGCGGCGACGAGCTTCTCGGCTGGGGCAAAGGCGGTATTGACACGACTGTTCCAAAATGGTGCAATCTCGATCACTGGAAAGAATATGCGCAAAAAGCGACAGGAAATTCCGAGGCTGTAGCTTATGATGCCTTCATACTTTATATGAATGACATTGCCTCACTTTTACATTCTCTCGGCTATGAGTCTGTCCGTATGTGGAACGATGATGTTTACCGCGCATCAGATACCGACTGGAAGGAAGCGGCGCAGATAGATACTTCAATAGCTATACAGTATTGGTCACCTCACACCAACGGCGGAAATAACACCGCTCAATTCTATATTGACCGCGGACACGATATTTACAATTATTCAAGGCTTTACAACTATTACACGCTTTACCCCGAATTAAAGCCCTCCTACGTTACGCCCGAGGCTATTATGGAGGAATGGAATCCGTATGTTTTCGCGCCGAACAATTCTTCGTGCGACACACATAACAACGGATACATATTCCCTCCTTTCAAGCAAGGTAATATTGTTGAAGCGCCAAACGAAAAGGTAAAGGGCATAGGCTACTGTCTATGGACAGATACCCCCTCGGCAGAAACCGAGGATGAGCTTCTTGAGCATATTCGCCCCTATATCACCGCAATAGCAAAAAAAGCAACAGGAAATTTTTGAAAAGGTATTCTTAATAATTGCGCCGAAACGGTAAAATTCCGTTTCGGCGCTTTTGGTTTTATGAAATCGGCGTTAAAGCAAAAATCAAACAATACTATTGTCAAGCAGAAAATCTACAACTCCAATGTTGAGAACTCCGTTATCATCGTAAAAGCGTTTGCCAATGTCGTGTCTGACCACAATTTTAGGAAATGAATCTCCTGTCAAAGAAAAAGGTCTTAATTCACTCTCTTGCTTTTCTTCGGTAAGCATAGCATATGCAGACTGGATATATACCTTCATACCGCCTTTTGTGGCAATAAAATCTATCTCGCGCGGAACGCTTATCTGTTTGCCTTCCTTGTTGCGCTCTCTTACGGTGATGACACCAATGTCAACAGAATAACCGCGGATTATAAGCTCGTTGTAAATTATATTTTCCATGATGTGTGTCATTTCGGTTTGTCGAAATCCTATACGTGCATTACGCAGTCCTATGTCCTCACAATAATACTTGTTTGGGTAATTGAAATATGCACGTCCCTTTACGTCATAGCGCTTGCTCTCCGAAAACAAAAATGAATCGATCAAATGATCAATATATGCTTTAACTGTATTTTGCGCAACCTCAATATGCTGAACAGATTTCAAGGTATCCGCAATTTTTGTCGGATTTGAAAGCGAGCCTACAGACGAGCAAAGCAGATCAAGCGTGTGTGAAAGAACATCCTCTCTTTCCACTTTCTTTCTGTCTACAATATCTTTAAGATACACCTCAGCAAAAAGCGAGGTGAGATATTTCATTTTTGAGGTATCATCGGGACGGGATATAACAAGTGGCATTCCTCCGTAAAAAGCATATTCATCAAACGCCTCACGCTTATCACCGCCAAGGACAGAATAATACTCCGCAAAGCTCAAAGGATGCACACGGATTTCATCGCTTCTGCCGCGAAACTCGGTCAGAATATCAGATGAAAGCATCTTGGAATTACTTCCGGTTACGTAAATATCCAAATTATCAAGACTGTTCAATCCGTTCAACACATCGTAGAATGTTATCTTTTTTCCTTTCGGATTATAGGGATTATCCACAGTATCTGACATTTGAATTTCATCAACGAAAAGATAATAACGTTCATTACTCTCTTCAACTGTTTTACGGACAAACGCAGAAAGCTCCAACGGATCTCTATATTTCAAATATTTATCGTTGTCAAGCGCAAAAAACAAAATATGATCTTCCGAAACGCCTTCTGCTTTCAGATGATTTTTAAATAAAACGTTCAAGAGATAGGACTTTCCGCAACGTCTTATTCCCGTAATGACCTTTACCATTCCGTCCCACTTGAACTGTATAAGCTGATTAAGGTATCTTTCTCTTTTTATCTCCATACGCACTCCGTTTTGATATCTTTATGAATTTGTGCATCTACTTTTCAATAACATTATAACATTTTTTCTGCCTTTTGTCAACATTTTGCGAAAAAATCTTGTTCTTCTTGCCCATTTTTCGATATGAAATCCATAAATTCCAGCATGACACGGGTCTTATACTTATGCTTCTTGAAATAAAAGTACACTTCCCTTTCAGATGCAGAGCTTCCCAACTTATAGTATGACATATTCTCATATGCGGGCATTTTCTCAACGACAGAGTCGCTTATAAAGGTAGCGCCCATATTTGTTGTCGCTATCATATATGCCGTTGCCTGCTGATGAACCTCAAGGACTGTATCGGGGCGGAAGCCTGCCTCCTTGCACATTTTGTCTCCTCGTATTCGTGTATCATTGTTGGGTGTAAGCATAACGAAAGGTACTGCTTTAAATACGGATAAAGGAACTGAAGGACATTCGCCGCTCTTATATTTTTTAGTTCTGATACATTCATAGTCAAGAGCGTACTCCCTCACGCTTTCACATTCTTTAAATATTTTCGGTACGGCAAGAAGAATATTTTCCTCAGAATACAGGGTCTTGTCATAAATGCCCATATCATATGCGTTATTATCTATTACCATATCTATTTTATTCATAGAAAGAAGCGACTCAAGTGTTTCGGTGTTTCCTTCTATCAGCTTTATTTTTACGTCGGGATATTTATTCTTGAATTCAGAAATAATAGGCGGCAGAGCGTAAGCGGCGAACACGTTGCTCGCGCCGACAGAAAGCTCTCCCGTTCGAAGCATATTGATGTCGCTGATGAAATCCTCTACCCCTTTTTCTATCGCATATACATCCTCAATAGCTTTTATATATACCTTTCCGAATTCGGTCAGGCGCAAGGGAGAGGTGCTTCTGTCAAATATCGGCATACCAAACTCATCCTCTATCTTTATAATTCTTGCGCTGAGAGATGGCTGACTTATATACAGATTGCTTGCCGCTTTTGAAAAGCTTTTTTCCTTATACACCTCATATACATAATGCTTGTAGCTGAACATAGAGCCTCCGTTATAGTTAAAATTATATATTGATTATATAAATATAGGTATTTGACTATATTATAGCATTGGTTTATAATAATGTCAAGAAAAAATCAACAACATGTGAGGTATTGAGGTTTTATGAAAGAAATACTGTCTGCCAAAAAAATGGATAACATACACTCGGACATTCGAGGTCCTTTGTTTTATGAAGCTCTTGAGATGCAAAAGCGCGGAATAGATGTCCTTAAGCTGAATACAGGCAATCCCGCAAGCTTTGGCTTTACTATGCCCGAAAGCATACAGAATGCGCTGAAGGATCAAATACATTTAGCGCTTGGATATTGCGACCTTAGAGGAATGCCAGAAGCCCGTGAGGCGATACTTTCCTATCATAAATCAAAAGGAATCTGTGATATAACTGCCGACGATATTTATATCGGAAACGGCGTCAGCGAGGTTGTAACTATGGCGTTGCAGGCTCTGCTTGACGACGGAGACGAAGTGCTTGTGCCTACCCCCTGCTATTCTCTGTGGAGCAACAGTGTACGTCTTTGCGGAGGAAAGCCCGTCTTTTATGTTTGTGATGAAAAATCTGATTGGTATCCCGACTGTAAGGATATAGAATCAAAAATTACGGACAAAACAAAAGCCATAGTTATAATCAACCCGAACAATCCGACGGGGTCGCTTTATTCCGAGGATATCCTTCTGAAAATAGCCGAAATTGCAAGAAAAAACAACATTCTTGTTTTTTCGGACGAGATATATGACAGGCTTGTTTTGGACGGATTTTCACATACATCTATCGCAAGTCTTGCGCCCGATATTCCCGTTGTAACTATGAACGGGCTTTCCAAGTCTCACTGCCTGTGTGGATTTCGTTGCGGCTGGATGGTCATAAGCGGTCCTAAAAAAATTAGTGAAGGCTACGGGCAAAGCATAATCAAGCTTGCATCAATGCGCCTGTGCGCAAATGCTATATCGCAAATAGCAATTCCCGCCGCACTGAATGACAAGGAAACTCCTGCTTCAATGGTAAGAGCAGGAGGGCGCATCTTTGAACAACGGGAGGTAACGGCAAGCGAGCTTTCAAAAATAGACGGAGTCTCGTTTATCAAAAACAAAGCGGCTTTCTATATATTCCCAAAAATCGACTGTAAAAGGTTTAACGTAACAGATGACAAAAAATTTGCAAGAGACCTTTTGCACGAGACAAACATATTGATAGTTCCCGGCAGCGGTTTTGAATGGCGTGAGGTTGATCATTTCAGAATAGTGATGTTGCCGCAAAAGGAAGTATTAAAAAGCGCTCTGCAACGCTTGGGAGCATTTTTGGACGGTTATAAGCAGAATTAAAAACAATGTCCCCGATGTAATCACTGTGCGGTGAATTATATCAGGGACATTTTGTATATTTATTTTAACCGTGTTGTTTTCAGAACATAAATTTACGGTTTATAACACAGTCGAGCAGATAATCGAAGCGGGGCAAAGGAATTTCTCTGCTCTGCTTTTCAAGCTCCTCTATCTTCTCGGCTATATTTTCAAGCGTGTCGGAGGTTATTCTCATACGCTCGATATCCGTCTTTGAATGGCCTATGCTCTTTATAGCCTCGCCGTGTACAGCTGCCGCTGTGTCAAGCTCTGCTTTTGCCAGTCTGAATTTAGCTGAAATCTCAAACAGCTTCTGCGAGCAAGCGGATGGATTTTCAAACTGCAGTTTTGCGGCACTTGCATAGCTGTGATATTCATACAGTGCCTCAGACACAGCGCCCGACGCTTTTAAGATAGCAAGCACTGCGCGCATAGCTGCATAACAATGCTTTTCAAAATCTCCTTCGGGCGTCCATGTGTCAAGCTTCTTCGACAAGCGATGTGCATCCGACTGATAGCTGAGGAAGAAGTCTGCGTTCAAACGCTTCATATCCTTGTAAAATGTAATCATTACCGACGGTGTAAAAAGCATTACTCTCATGCTTCTGGGCCAGACAAAGTAAGGGAACGGATAGTTCTTTTCACGTATTTTCTCCTGTATTGTCTGCAACTCACGGGTAATTTCCGTATACGGAGTAATTCTGCCGAAGAGGGCTTTTTCTATTTTTTCGTTCTCATGCTCCTCCCCAGCTTTAATCTTTCCGCTCATATAGAGTCCCGCGCGGGCAAATGCGGACCACTGCGCCCACATATTGCGTCCTGTCTCGTTTTCCCAGCTTGTCACAAG
>SVQV01000105.1 GCA_015065175.1 Oscillospiraceae bacterium
CGACGTTTTCGATACCGTGATGAATCGGCGCAGAAACCTCAAGCACGATCCCGTGGAAATGACCGAGGAATACCTCGCCGTCATCGATGAGATCGACGAGAAGATTGAAAAGAACCGTGAGTATCGCGGCTTCGGTTCTTGCCATCACGTGTGGAGCCTAAAGACCGATTACCTTGCCGAAAAAGGCATTACGTGGCACTCTCCCGACGTTCTCAATCCAAGAGTCAGATTTGATTAAAATTCAAGTGGCAGTCTCTGAATGGAGACTGCCACCGTTTGTTTTTATCGGCTATAAGTCAGGCGGGATCATCTGCATTCAAAAGAAATTGAAGCAGAAGCCAAACCGTCAGACGAACAGTACACTGTTGCCGTTCCCTTAGTGCCGTTATTTTTCAGACAACATACGAGTTTACCCGAAAGCGCCTTTTTATCTGAACGCAAAAAGCACTCGGTTTCTCTTTGGTCGCCGGCATCTGTCGCATAAACATCCGCAGATCCTACAGAAGAAAAGCTCAGCCTGTTGTTTGCGTTTGGACAGAGAATCCCGTCTTTATCAACGATAGACGCCGTAATATAATTTAAAGATTCTCCGTCGGCTGAAATAAATTCGCTGTAAGCGGTTAATTCAATATGATGCGGTATATCTGCTGTACGAATAGTTTTTCTCGCTACCTCTTTTCCGCCTTGATATGCAACTGCGCACACCTCGCCCGGAATATATACGGTATCGTTCCACATAAGTCGAAAGCGTTCAAGCTGTGATAGCGCGTCATTACCGCCAACAGCGTGTTTTTTCTTGCCTTGAGATACTCCGTTTATAAACAATTCAACTTCCTCATAATTGGTATAAATGTGAACAGGAACTGTATGCCCCTCTCTTCCCTCCCAATTCCAATGCGGAAAAATATGAAGTGTGGGAATATTTCTCCAAGCAGCACGATAACCGTAATAACGATTTTTTGGCAAGCCCGCAAGGTCTACAGCGCCAAAATAACTGCTGCGCGACGGCCATTCAGTATAATAGGGAGTAGGCTCGCCAAGATAATCAAAGCCTGTCCAAACAAATTCTCCCATAACGAACTCACAGTCTTTCTGCGCGCTCCACTCACGCTCGGCATAATATGCCCAAGCAGGAGCGCAAAGACCGTAATCCGAGACGGTAAGCTCTTTGTTTTTCGGTAGTCCGATATTGACCTCAGCAGGTAGATCATACACACCTCTTGTGGAAATGCAGGAAGCAGTTTCGCTTCCCAAGAGCAACATATCGGGATATATCTCTTTTAGCTCATTGTATAGCTGAGGCTTATAGTTGAGTCCGACTACATCCACATAAAACGCAAAGCGATTATTTATCAAGTGCGGATATTTATCGCAGCCCGCCGTTGTAGGTCGGGTAGGATCAAGTCTGTGCGCAGTATCGCTCAAAAGCCGCGCAAGCTTCCATCCGTTTGGATCAAGCTGCTCACCGATCTCGTTTCCTATGGACCACATAATGACAGACGGATGATTACGGTCTCGGCAAATTACCGATTCAATATCCAACAAAGCATTCTCTTGAAAATACTTTTTATAACCGTTTTCCACCTTTGGACGCTCCCATTCATCGAAGAACTCGTCAATAACAAGAATCCCCTGCTCATCACATAGATCCAAAAACTCAGGAGCGGGTGGATTATGACTGGTACGGATAGCATTTACTCCCATGCCCTTCATGATTTCTATCTGCCTTAGCAAAGCGGAGCGATTTACCGCCGCTCCTATAGAACCCATGTCATGATGCATACATACACCGTTCATTTTCAGATATCTTCCGTTAAGGAAAAATCCGTTTTTAGTAAACTCGCAGGAACGCACTCCAAATCTGACAGTCAAGGAATCTCCGCTATCAAGCGTTATCTCAGCGCTATAAAGATTAGGCGAATCAATATCCCAAAGCATAGGATTTTCCAAATACAATGACATTTGATTATCCTCTGATGAAAGGCAGAAGCATTCTCCTTTAGGGTCCGTTATTTTTGCACTGAATCCATTTGCACCCTTTGCGGTAACTGTGATATCAAACAACGCGGATTTAAAATTTGCGTATATCTGACGCACCCATACGCCGTTATAGCAAATATGGGAATGCGGTTTATTTATGAGGCGAATATTGCGGTACAGTCCCGCGCCGGAATACCATCGCGATGAGGACGGCGGAACCACGGCACGAATGGCAATGAGGTTTTTCCCCTTTTTCACAAGTTTGGTTATATCAAGCTCATAAGACATATACCCAAAATGACAAGAGCCTGCTAATCTTCCGTTGACGTAGACCTCGCTCTGACACATTACCCCGTCAAGCTCCAGCACTACAGTTTCAATATCGTCAAGCTCTACCCATTTTCTGTATACCCCCTCGCCGACAGTAGGGAGCGCACCTGTACGTCCTGTGTGAATTATCTTGTTAAGAATACCGTCTTCATATATCTGAGCATATGACACATCGTTATCGGGCGCAAAATCGCCCTCAATACCCCAGTCATGCGGCACGCTTACCACACGCCAATCGGAGTCGTCAAACTCGGGCAAAACCGCCTGTCTGTCAAATTCTCCTATCAGATATTTTTTGAATTTAAAATTGTTCTTCAATGCCTCACTTTTTCTCATATTCCCTCACACCTCAAAATCAATAAATATCTAAAATACATAAGATAACGAGATGATTATAACACAACAAATGAGAAAAAGCAAGAACAAATTACTCAAGCCGTAAGCTCGTCAAGCGTTCCGAAGCGGTATCCCTGATTTTTCCATTCCTGTATCAATTCGGGTAAGATTTTGGCGTTTGTTTCTGATGTCGGATGCAGAAGAATGACGGCGCCGTTATGGGTATTGTCGAGGATCTTTTTCTTTGCGTATTCCTCGCTCGGCTGATTTGAATTATCCCAATCGGCATAGGCGAAGCTCCAGAAAATTGTTTTGTAGCCAAGCTCGCTTGCGTATTTCAAGCTCTGTTCGTTGAATTTTCCTTCGGGCGGTCTGTAATATTTAGCCATTTCCTTTCCTGTGCTTTTCTTATACACCTCTTCAAGAGAAGCAAGCTCGCTTGCGAACTCGGTTTTATCCGTAACCTTGGTCATATCCTTATGCTTCAACGTATGGTTGCACACAAGACAGTTGTTGTCTGCCATTTTGTTTACAAGCTCAGTGTTTTTTATTATGATATTATCAAGCAGAAAGAATGCCGCGGGTACGTTTTCTTTTATAAGTGTATCCACTATCTTTTCCACGTTTCCGTTTTCATACCCTGCGTCAAACGTGAGGTACAAAACCTTATCTTCGCTGTCAGCCTTTTTTGTGTCTACATAATATGCGTCATACTTGGTTATATATTGAAGCGCCGTATCCAAGGACGGCTGTTTATGCTCTGCATTTCTCTTTACATACCAGCCCTGAGCAGTGTCAGCATGTGAAGAAAAGAAAACTGTGCTAAAAAGGATTCCAAAGGCAAGGACTGAGAAAAGATATTTTTTAATTATATTCATTATTTACTCCTAAAAAATGATATCAAAGATATTTTGACTTTTTTAGAAGATAATAAACATAAATCATATAGGATATTTGAGGAAAAAATATTTTATAATTTTTTTGATTTTTTTGCAAAAAACTATTGCACTTATTGAAATTATGTGATATAATAGTAATGTTGCAAAAGAAAGTCACAATTTAATAACCTACGGAGAAGTCGCGTAGTTGGTCTAGCGCGCACGACTGGAAATCGTGTAACCTTTAACCGGGTTCGAGAGTTCGAATCTCTCCTTCTCCGCCAAAACAAAAATCCTATAAATGCTTATTTCGAGCGTTTATAGGTTTTTTGCCTTTTTAGGGGATTTTTACATTTTATGGAAGAAATTTTGATTTTTTACGCAATTTTAAGACTTTATTGAATTTTAAGAAAAGAGGACACTGAAATGTCATATTATTACCGAATTTGCGAAAGCCGGATATCAGACGAGGACAACGAAATACACACCGTCTACGGTATAGAATTATACTGTGGCAGTATGCTTATAAAATCATATCCTGATGTGTTTTTCGAAAAAGAAAAAGCCGAAACGCTTACATATTTATGCAATGCGCTCGGCTTGAGTCCGTTACATTTTCCTGACGTCATAGAGGATGCTTTGATAGATTAAGGAAAACCTTAAACTCCACGTTTGAGAAGATTTCTTATTCTTTCGTTGTTCCCTTTTATATCGCTCATATAGTAAGAAACGGCAAATCCCAATACAGCAATTAATATATTCAATGCGCTCGCTTTATAGACCGTAATGACGCCCGCTTCCTTGTTTATTATCATATTGGGAATTATGGAAACAAATATTCCGAAAATCACGGAATAGGTGGCTGTATAAAAATGATTGAACATTTTTGTAATTATGAATGATACAACGACGGCGCCGATGAGCATACCGAAAGCCATAGGAAGCAAGACCGAAAAATCAACGTCGGCTATGGCATTTATATAAATGTCGTACATTCCGAATGTAGTAAGCAAAACCGCCTGATCCACTCCCGGTACTATAGCCGACGTTACAACGACTAATCCAAGAAGGATTTTTTGAACAAAGCTGAGGCTTTCGAGCTGAGAAAAGGAAGAAGTATTAAGGGTAAACAAAAAAAGTCCCGCAAGAAAAGACACAAGCATAAGCAGATAATATTTCGGAGAGAAGCCGTTTTTATTCACCTCTTGGCAGAAAAGCGGCACTGTACCCAAAATCAGTCCTAAAAATGCATAGCTTGTGGGAACAGTATAGTTGTCGAATAAGAAATCCACTATTTTTCCGAAAATAAGGACACCTATCACCATTCCGCATATTACGGGAAGAAGATATGAAATTTTCTTTTTGAAATTGACAAACAACGTACTGAAGGCATCAAGTGTTTCTCTGTATAATCCGAAAATTATCATAAGCACGCTTCCGCTAAGCCCCGGCGCAACTCCGCCAAGGCCTACTATGATGCTTTTTAAAAAAACCTTTATAGATGACTTCATTTTATTCTCCGTCGTGTAAGTCTTTTCCTTTTTCAGACTTTATTTTTTTCTTTTGTCTTTTATTTTTCCACGCCTCATTCAAGCGTTTGTGCAAATTTTTTAATACCGCCAAGGTTTTTTTATCATTTGGAAAAATAAGCTTCAAGAGAAGCATTGCTATAGCTACGGTAAAAATTTTTTCGGGAGATATCGGCAACCAAAGGAAGGTGAGCCAAGCGCCGCCTACCGAAGCCATCCATTTTATATCAAAATAACTTCCTACGGCAAAAAAAATATATGACCAACCATTCGTTATGAGCCAAGCTATAAAAATGCAAATGAGCAAGCGCGGATTTGAAATAAAGAGCCAAACCTTTTTAATTTTCTCTTTCATTTAGTTTATTCTTCACTTTTGGAGCTTATTTCTAACAATTCCTTTTCATATTCAGAGTCAGGCGCCGAGTGAAACAAAATTTTATCGAAGCAGATCTTTTTTATTTTAAAATCCAGAATAAAAAGCACTCCGACAAGCGAAAGCATTATATGAAGCAAAAGCAGGAAGGATCTGTTTATAAGCAAAAACTTAAAGAGATATATTATGGGAAAAATAATAGATATTGTTGTTACAGGAAGCCCTCTGTAATATTTTGTAACACCGCCGCCCTCCTGGCTCTGACGCTTTATTTCCAATACATTGAAAAAGGAGAGGCGTATGAGTGCCGCCAATATATAGAAGATAACCACAACTAATCCCAGTCCTCTGTTGACTCCCATAAAATAACATATCATAGCGGGAGTGACACCGAAGCTGATAACATCGCAAATGGAATCAAGCTGTATGCCGAAGCTCTTTTCGTCATCTGTACGGTTCTTTTTTGTGCGTGCGACCGCGCCGTCAAAGGCATCGCAAATGCCCGAAGCAAATACACAAAGCACCGCAAGAGTATAATGCCCTCTGCTTGCGGCTATTATACCAAGAACCGCAGAAATAAGACTTATGTAAGTCAAAACGACGGTATAATTATAAAAACCTATAAAAAGTTTCTTCATATCCTTCTTCCTTCCGATAAGTAAAAAGCTTACTAAATATTATATTACCGAATATAATGCTTGTCAAGTAATAGAAAACAAAATTTACAAACAAAAAACAAAAAAATATACCTATTCCCTGCCGACAGAAAAGAAGGTCCTGTTTTCTGACACATATCTTTTCAGTCCAAAATGCTTTTCTATCATATCTGTATTTAAAAGCTCGGTTGTTTTTCCGAAAAAGCACTGCTTTCCGCTTTCCATGAGCAGTATATTATCCGCATACTCAACCGCAAGCTCAATATTATGTGTAACGAACAGAATTGTTTTATTAAAGCTTCTGCACAGACCGAGCAGAATTTTCATAAAATCATTTTCAAATGACGCATCCATAAAAGCGGTGGATTCATCCAAAAGTATGATGTCGGTGTCCTGAGCTAATATCATCGCAAGATATGCGCGACGCGCTTCTCCGCCCGATATTGAATCCATGTAAGAGTCTGCAAGAGATGTAAGCGAGGTTATTTCAATAGCTTTATTTATCGTTACAAGGTCGCGCTCCGAAAGAGGTTTGTTTAAGGACACATAGGGGTTTCTGCCGAAGGATACAAGCTCCTTTACTGTAACATGCGGCGTTTTCAAGCCTTGAAGCATGGCAGAAAGCTTTTTTGCCCGTTCCTTTCTATCCAGCTCTTTCAAAGAAACGCCGTCTGAAATCATATCTCCATTGAACTTAAGCAATCCGCCAAGTGCTGAGATCAAGGTTGATTTTCCGCTTCCGTTTCTGCCTATCACCGCAGTGAAGCTTCCCTTTTCCAAATTGAAATTCAAATCCGAAAGCACGGGCTTATTTTTATAGCCTGCGCTTTTTATATTTACCGACAGACTCATATCAATACTCCCCTTTCTTTTTGAACATTATAAATATAAAGAAAGGAACGCCAAGGAGAGACATCATAATCCCTACGGGTATTTCGGAAGGAGCTAAAATAATTCTGCCGAGAAGGTCGGCTGAAGCTGTAATGATAGCTCCGACGGCAGCAGATGCAAAAACCGAAGCCTTGGTGCTATTACCTACGATTTTTCTTGCTATGTGCGGCACGACGAGTCCCACAAAGCCGAGAAGCCCCGCAAAGCTAACAACAGATGCCGCACTCGCGCTGGCGCATAAGATACAGCATATTCTCAAGCGCTTTATATTTACCCCTGTAAGAGTTGCCATGCTGTCACCTATACAGAGGATATCTATCTGTCTTAAGCAAAGAGGAGAGTATAAA
>SVQV01000106.1 GCA_015065175.1 Oscillospiraceae bacterium
CATACAGGTTATCGAGTCCCTTTAATTCCTTCTCCGCCTCCTGCCAGACCGACCAGCCTCCGAGATGAGCGGCAACAAAGGTAAGGTTAGGGAACATTTTTACCACAGGCAATATCCTGTTAGGGTTAGACCTGTCGTATCTCTTATCCCCCGCATGCATCAGTATCGGCACGCCCTTCTTTTCACAAAGGCTGTAAATTTTGAGGCATCGCTCGTCATCTACATTAAAATCCTGTATGTCGGCGTGAAGCTTTACTCCGTGAAGCCCAAGCTCTATAAGATGCTCTAAGTCTTCTTCCATGGTTTTGCTTTCGGGGTGCATGGTTCCGAGTCCTATAAGACGGTCCTTATGCTCGTTCACTGCCTGAGCTATAAACTCGTTTATTCTTTTCACCTGATGAGGAGAGGTTGCGAGCGACTGAACTATAAACTTGTCAACGTCTGTCCGTCCCTCTCCCGAAAGCAGGTCAGAAACCGTCCCTTTATATAGCGAGTGAAGTCCGTAAAAATCATCCGTATGCGCAACGGCTATCTCTGCTATCCTGTCGGGATAAATGTGACAGTGCGCATCTATTATATAATACTTTTTAGCCATTACGCAGTTACCACTTTTGCCGCCTTCTGCAAGCCGAGCTTTTCTACGGCGTTCTCACGCATCTTATACTTCAGTATCTTTCCTGCGGCATTCATCGGGAACTCAGCGACGAAGTCTATATATCTCGGCACCTTGTGACGAGCCATATGAGCGTTTATATATTCCTTCATTTCGGCTTCTGTCATTTCTTCGCCGTCCTTTAAGATTATACAAGCCATAATTTCCTCTCCGTACTGCTCGTCGGGCACGCCTATTACCTGTACGTCCTTTACCTTCGGATGAGTATAGATAAACTCCTCGATCTCCTTCGGGTAAATATTTTCACCGCCTCGGATGATCATATCCTTAAGTCTGCCCGTAATTCTGTAGTTGCCCTCGGGGGTACGGCAGGCAAGGTCTCCCGTGTGGAGCCAGCCGTCAGCGTCTATCGCCGAAGCGGTCGCTTTAGGCATCTTGTAGTAGCCCTTCATTATATTGTATCCTCTGGCGACAAATTCGCCCGTTACCTCGTCGGGACAGTCCTCGCCTGTTTCGGGGTCAACTATCTTACATTCAATTTCGGGCAATGCTCTGCCGACAGTGCCGACACGGACCTCAATGGGGTCATCGGTCGAGCTCATGGTACAGCCGGGAGACGCCTCTGTCTGTCCGTAAACTATAGTTATCTCCTTCATATTCATCTTATTGACAACGTCCTGCATTACCGAGATAGGACAGGGGCTTCCCGCCATTATTCCCGTTCTCATATAGGAGAAGTCTGTCTTCTTGAAGTCCTCGTGTTCAAGAAGCGCGATAAACATTGTAGGAACGCCGTGGAAAACGGTGATTCTCTCGGAGTTTATGCAGGAAAGCGCAGGCTTCGGAGAATAGTAAGGAAGCGGCAATACCGTCGCGCCGTGTGTCATAGCCGCAGTCATGGAAAGCACCATGCCGAAGCAGTGGAACATAGGCACCTGTATCATCATACGGTCAGCGCTTGAAAGGTCCATACGGTCGCCTATGCACTTACCGTTGTTTACAACATTGTAATGTGTGAGCATTACGCCCTTCGGGAAGCCTGTAGTACCCGATGTGTACTGCATATTGCAGACATCATCCTTGTCTACAGCCGCCGCGCGTCTCGCAAGCTCCTCCTCGGAAACCATATAAGAGCGTGCGCATACGTCCTCCCAGGTCATACATCCCTTCTGCCTGAAGCCTACGGTTATTACGTTGCGGAGGAAGGGCAGGCGCTTACTGTGAAGCGGCTCGTCTGCCTTTTTCGTGCTAAGCTCGGGACAAAGCTCCGCTATTATCTCGGAGTAGTTGGAATCTCTGTAGCCGTCTACCATAACGAGAGTATGAGTGTCCGACTGCTTGAGAAGGTATTCCGCCTCATGAATTTTATATGCCGTGTTCATTGTTACAAGCACCGCGCCTATCTTTGTGGTAGCCCAGAAGGCTATATACCACTCGGGAACGTTCGTCGCCCAGACGGCAACGTGATGTCCCGCTTTTACACCGAGCGAGATGAGCGCGCGTGCAAAATTGTCTACGTCACGGCGGAATTCATAATAGGTTCTTGTATAATTAAGAGTTGTATACTTGAATGCGAGATGGTCGGGAAATTCCTCTACCATACGGTCAAGCACCTGCGGAAAGGTGCAATCTATGAGCAGGTCCTTTTTCCATACGTATTTGCCTGTATGAGATTTGTTATAATAGAGCGAGCTGTCGGAACGTGAGGGGTCGCTGAACTGGCTCATAAAGTTCTCAAACTGCGAGAGGATTATCTCGATATCGTCGATCTCCTCGCACCATGCGGGAGACCATTCAAGAGAAAGAAAATCGCTGTAATTTATAGAGCGCAGAGAGGAAATGAAATCCGAAATGGGAAGCGCGCCCTCACCCATGAGGCAATAATTGAGCGCATCTCCCTCCTTCTCTGCATCCTTTATATGAATATGCTTAACGTAAGCACCTAAGTTTTCAATAGTTGTTTCGGGAGCTTCGTTACCTACAAAATAGGAAGCGCAAACGTCCCAGAGAGCCGCCAGACCGTCACAGGCAAATCTGTCGAGCATCTCACGGAGCGTCTTACTGTCGCAGAAAAGTCCGCTCGTTTCGAGCAAAAGAGTAACTCCCGCGCGCTCTGCCTTGGGCAAAAGCTCGGAGAGAAAGCCTTCAACATAGTTAAGACTGTTTTCTTCGTTTTTCGTAGCGTGGAGACGTATATAAGGGATATGGAGATTATCCGCTATGCGAATACATTCTTCTATTTCTTCACGCGCAAGCTCCTTCTGAGACTCGTCAGAAAAGTCGCATATACTGTCGATACAGGGGATAGAGAGCTTCTTTTCATAGAGCTTACGCAGGGTAGCGGAGGACAGATAATCGCAGAATGCGCTGTCGCTTCCCGTGAAAAGCTCATTTTTTACGTTGTGAAGCTCGATGCCCGAAAATCTTAACTCCTTCGCTATTTCGCAAAATTCGTCAAAGCTCTTTCCGTGCCAACCCTTTGTGGAAAAAGAAAGCTTCATCTTTCTGCCTCCTCGTTTACAATCTTGTTTACCGCGTTGATATATGCGCCAATGGATGCGCCTATAATGTCGGTAGAAATACCGTTACCCGAATAAAGCTTGCCGTTATTGCGGAGCTTGATAAGCGCGGAGCCTACCGCCTCTTTACCCTCGGTGACCGCCTGAATCTGAAAATCGTCAAGCTCAAAATGGTGACCGATTATCTGCTCAAGCGCACGGAATGCCGCATCTATAGGACCGTCTCCCATAGATATACCGCTAAGCATCTCTCCGTCACGGGAAAGCTTTATCTGCGCTGAGGATGAAATTATATTACCGTTATTTATTACGTAGCTGTCAAGCTTATAGACAGGGGCTGCCTGCATAGCAACGCTTGCGACGAGTGCGTCTAAGTCCTTCGTCGTTACCTTTTTCTTTTCGGCTAACTTCTTGAATTCCTCATAAATACGAGCGTTATCCTCGTCAGAGAGGTCATAGCCGAGGCGGCGAACGGCGTCGCTTACTGTTTCTATAGTATCGTGGATATCGAATACCGAATTATCCTCATCCGACGCAAGAGCGGCTTTAGCCGAGGAAGGCGCGCTTTCGCTTCCGCATATCCAGCCTATCTGCTTAGTTATTCTGTGAAGCTCGTTATAGTTGATATCGGCAGAGACACCGCAGCGGTCGCCGCAAAGGCTGAATACGGACGCAAAAGATTCCGTATCGGGAATATCGGAAGCGCCTACTGCGCACTTCATTTCATTCGCACCCGAGCGGATAGCCATAAACGCGGAGGCGGTAGCCATTCCTATAGAGTTTTTACAGAGTATACCCACATTCACCTTTTCAAGCTCGGGGATATCCTTCTTAAGCTCTCCGAAGAAGGTAACAAACTCGTCGGGGAGCATTATTCCCTCATCGTCGCAGACGGTAACAGTGTTTACGCCCTCCTCTATAGCGGCGCAGATAACACGGCGCAGATAGTCTCTGTCAGCACGGGTAGCATCCTCCGCAAAAAATTCAACATCCGCGCATTTTGCCTTAGCCATAGCGAAAAGCTTACGCGAGATATCGAGCATTTTATCGGGCTTCTTATGGAAAGAGTACTCCATCTGAACGGCGGAGACGGGCAATTTTACCGAAAGTCTCGCGCGCTTTGCGCCCGAAATAGCGGCAGCGGCTATATTCACGCTCTCCTCGGTAGTGCCTGCGTCAACACACAGCGCGCTGTACTTGATAAATGCGGAGACTGTTCTTATAAGCAAGGAATCGGTTTTTACATTATCGATAGGAGGCATGTGGATAACATCTGTTTTAAGATGATCGAGATGTCTCGCTATCTCTATTTTTTCTTTAAAGGACAAAGACGTGTGTCTTTGTAAGGTCATATCGGATACAATAATTCTTTTCATTTTTTCTTCCTTTCGCGTACTTTTACAGTATTCTTATCTGAAAATTAAAAAGGCCCTGAAGCCTTTTAGGGCTTCAGGGACGAAAAATTTTCCGCGGTACCACCCTGATTACCGTAAAACTACGGTCTCTTTAAAGCTCTGACAAGCTCTTTGCCACGGTAACGGGGCACACCGGAATTTCTTACTGTAGGTTCGGAAATTCTGCTCGGGAACGAGACTTTACCTGCTCTCGCATATCGGCTTGCACCCTCCGCCGACTCTCTGCAGTGCGTCAAAGCAGGAAATAATTCCTTCATAGCATTTAAAACATAAATTATTCTACCACACAAAAACCGATTTGTCAACAGTATTTATTGATTTTTTTCGGTTTTTCGGTTGTTTTTTCGAATTTTCAGCTTATTAAAGGCCTTTTCGCTCTTATATCTGGTATGTCCAGCCGAACGTGTCCTCTCTCTTGCCCCACTGAATTCCTGTGAGGACGTCGTAAAGATGACCTGTTACCTCGCCTATCTTACCGCCGTTTATTTCAAATACCTTGTCTTTATATGCAAGAGTTCCTATAGGAGAAACTACAGCCGCGGTTCCGCAGCCCCATGCCTCCTCGAGCTTGCCCTCGTCGAGCGCCTTTTCAAGCTCGTCGATGCTGAGTCTTCTTTCGCTTACCTTAGCCCTCGGATTTTAAAAGCTCAATGCAGGACTTTCTTGTAATACCGGGAAGGATAGAGCCTACAAGCTCGGGAGTAACTATCTCGCCGTCTATCTTGAACATTACGTTCATAGCTCCGACCTCTTCTATATACTTACGCTCAACGCCGTCGAGCCAGAGAACCTGAGCGTAGCCCTTTGCCTCTGCCTTCTGACCTGCGCGTGTGCTTGCGGCGTAGTTACCTCCGCACTTAGCCTCACCTGTACCGCCTCTTACGGCTCTTACGTCATCTGCCTCTATCATTATCTTGACGGGGTTGATGCCTGCCGCATAGTAGCTGCCTACAGGGGAAGTGATGATAACATATGTCGCTTCTTTTACGGAGTGAACTCCGAGAGTCTTATCATTGCCGAACATAAAGGGACGGATGTAGAGGGATGTTCCCTCCTCGTAGGGTGTCCACTCCTGCTCGAACTCGATAAACTTTGTAAGAGTTTCAAGAGCGATATCCTCGGGAATTGTGGGAAGGCAAAGACGCTCTGCCGAGCGGTTCATTCTTCTTATATTCTCGATAGGACGGAAAAGCTGAACCTTGCCGTCTGCCTTACGGTATGCCTTAAGTCCCTCGAATATCTCCGCGCCGTAATGCAAAGCGGTGCAAGCAGGGTGTATCTGCAAATTACCGAAGGGAACTATTCTCGCGTCATGCCAGCCTTCGCCCTCTGTGTAATCCATAATAAACATATGGTCTGTAAATATTTTACCGAAGCCCAATTTGGAAGGATCGGGTTTCTTTGCGGGATTGGGATTTCTTTCTATTGAAATATTCATTTCTTTCACCTTCTTAATAAATTTACCGTTAGAGATTATTCCTGATAATTTTTACCCAAGCGGATAGCGCCAAGGTTTACGTCAAGCATATCGGCGTGCTTTGCGGAAATTACCTTCTTGAGTGCCGCCATGATAGTCTCGTCGTCCTCAAAATCGCCTGTTTCGGCAAGAACCTTACCCATGATTATCATATTCGCGAGAGTGGGGGTCTTATTCTCGTTTGCCATTTTTGTGGCGGGGATATAGTGAACGGTCACGTCTGTTCTCTTTACCTTGCGTTCGATAAGAGAGGAGTCTACGTAGATAGTACCGCCGCTCACAACACTGTCCTCGTATCTGTCGAGCGAAGGAAGGTTCATAGCTATAAGAACATCGGGATTGGATACTATAGGAGAACCTACAGGAGTATCGCTCAGAATTACGCTGCAGCTTGCCGTACCGCCTCTCATTTCGGGGCCGTAGGAAGGAAGCCAGCTAACGTTTTTACCCAAATTCAAGCCTCCGTAAGCCAAAAACTTACCTGCGAACAAAATTCCCTGTCCGCCGAAGCCCGCAAATAAATATTCTACTGTTTTCATTTTCGGTTCTCCTCTCAGTTATTCGCGCTTCTGTCCTTATATACTCCGAGAGGATAATAAGGAATCATTTTTTCGTCTATCCATTCAAGCGCCTTTTTAGGTGTCATACCCCAGTTTGTCGGGCAGGAGGAAATAACCTCTACAAGAGAGAAGCCCTTTCCGTTTACCTGATTTTCAAACGCCTTCTTGATAGCCTTCTTTGCGTTCTTTATGTTCTTTACGTTATTTACCGCAACACGCTCGAGGTATTCGGGACCGTCAAGCTGTGAAAGCATTTCACATACCTTAATAGGAAATCCGCAGTGGTTTACGTCACGACCGTAGGGAGATGTCTGTGTTACCTGACCGGGCAGGGATGTAGGAGCCATCTGTCCTCCTGTCATACCGTAAATTGCGTTGTTTATAAAGATTACCGTGATATTCTCGTTTCTTGCCGCGCTGTGTACGGTCTCTGCCATACCGATAGATGCGAGGTCGCCGTCGCCCTGATATGTAAATACTATATTGTTGGGGTCGGAGCGCTTAACGCCTGTAGCGACTGCGGGCGCACGTCCGTGAGCCGCTTCTATCATATCGCAGTTGAAATAGTCGTATGCCATAACAGAGCAGCCTACGGGTGCGATACCTATTGTTCTGCCCTCTATTCCAAGCTCGTCCAGGACCTCGGCTACAAGGCGGTGAATGATACCGTGAGTACATCCGGGGCAATAGTGGAGAGGCAAATCTGCCA
>SVQV01000107.1 GCA_015065175.1 Oscillospiraceae bacterium
ACAGCCGCTATCGCAAGTGCGGAAGCCGCTGAAATATTCGGACTTACGGTGCTTGAAAAGAATATCAACGCAAGCCGTAACAATACGACAAAATTCGCGGTTTTTTCAAGGTCTAACAACATTTTTTCCAAGAGCGACAAGGGCTTCCACAGTATACTTATGTTTACAGTCCGAAATGAAGCGGGAGCGCTCGCGCAGGCGATAGACATCATAGGAAGGCACGGCTTCAATATGATATCTCTGCGAAGCAGAAATATGAAGGAGCTTCTCTGGCAGTATTACTTCTACGTGGAAATTGAAGGCGATATTGCGGGCGAACACGGCAAGGCGATGCTTGAAGAATTAAAGGGCTGCTGTGACAAATTAAAGGTTGCGGGCAGCTTCAAAAAGGAGAGCGTATAATGAAAACTCTTAGAATGAAGCTGGGTGAAAGAAGCTATGATATTACGGTAGGTAACGGCTTGCTTTCACATGCGGGAGAATATTTCAATTTAAAGCGCAAGGTGTTTATCCTTACAGATGAAGGCGTTCCGAAAGCGTATTCCGAAATGCTGCTTTCCTGCTGTAAGGAGGGTAAAATATATACAGTCGCGCAGGGCGAAGGCTCAAAGAGCGTTGCGACCTTTGAAAAGGTGCTTAGCGAGATGCTTGAAATGGGGCTTTCGAGAAAGGATGCGCTCGTTTCTGTCGGAGGCGGCGTTGTCGGCGATCTCGGCGGCTTCGCGGCGGCGTCGTATATGCGCGGAATAGATTTCTATCAGGTGCCTACCACTCTCTTATCACAGGTGGATTCATCTATAGGCGGCAAGTGCGCTATAAATCTCTGCTCTACAAAAAATGTTGTCGGCGCATTCTATCAGCCGAAGGGCGTTCTTATAGATACTGATACGCTAAAAACATTAAGTCCCCGACTTGTTTCGGCAGGTCTTGCGGAGTCGATAAAAATGGCGCTGACCTCGGACAGAGAACTGTTCTGTATGCTCGAACGGGAAGCACTCGGAGAGGACAATATAGAAGAGATCATAGTCCGCTCGCTTATGATAAAGAAATCGGTAGTTGAGGCTGACGAGAAGGAAAACGAGCTTCGTAAGATATTGAACTTCGGTCACACCCTGGGACACGGAATAGAGGCGCAGGGTGAGAAGGTAGGCTTATACCACGGCGAGTGCGTCGCTCTCGGTATGCTCCCTATGTGTTCCGATTCGGTAAGAGAAAGACTTGCTTCTATACTGAAAAAGGCAAATCTGCCAACCGACGGTGATTACGACCTTGACCTTGCGCTTGATTTTGTCATTCACGACAAAAAATGCCATGGCGGAATGCTTGACGTTATTACGGTCTCGGAGGTCGGCTCATGTGATATTGAGCATATGACGGTGGATGATTTCAGAAAAACGGTCAAAGAGAGGATAAAAAGGATATGAAGAACACGTTTGGCTCGTCAATAAGTGTTACTCTGTTCGGTGAAAGCCACGGCGAGACGATAGGCGCAGTGCTTGACGGTCTGCCGCCCGCTATAAAAATAGACACGGATTATATCGACAAAAAGCTCTCTGAGCGCCGTCCCTACGGAAAGCTCTCTACTGCGAGAGTGGAAAAGGACAATTACAGAATAGTAAGCGGTGCTTTTAACGGCTATACAACGGGAGCGCCTCTTACAATACTTATAGATAATGAAAACACGGTAAGCAAAAATTATGACTCTATAAAGGTCTGCCCCCGTCCGTCACACGCCGACTATACGGCAGAGTGTAAGTATCACGGATATCAGGACTATCGCGGAGGCGGTCATTTTTCGGGAAGAATTACGGCGGCACTTGTGGCGGCAGGAGCCATCCTTCAGAGCGCTCTGCTCTCTAAGGGCATAAAAATAGGCACTCATATAGCTTCTGTTCACGGTGTCTGCGACAGGGACTTTGAGGATTATGAAAAGGACCTTGAAATAATATCGGCGAAGGCTTTTTCTGTTCTGTCAGATGAGGCGGAAAGTAAAATGAAGGACGAAATACTTAAGGCAAAGGAAAACGGCGACAGTGTCGGCGGAGTTCTTGAAAGCGTTATTTTAGGAGTTCCCGCAGGTGTCGGCGAGCCTTGGTTTGACAGTATGGAGGGTGTAATTTCGCATATGCTCTTTTCTATCGGCGGAATAAAGGGGATCGAGTTCGGAAGCGGATTTTCCTTTGCCGATATGCTTGGCAGTGAGGCGAATGACCATTTTGAAGTGAAGGACGGAAAAATAGTCACAAAAACAAATCACAACGGCGGTATAAACGGCGGTATTACCAACGGCATGCCCTTAACTCTGAAATGCGCAGTCAAGCCCACTCCGTCAATTTACAAGGAACAGGGAAGCGTTAATATGCAGTCGATGCAGAACGAAACGCTTAAAATCGAGGGCAGACACGACCCCGCTATTATCCACAGAGTGAGAAGCGTAGTCGATGCCGCACTTGCCATAGCGGTTGCGGATATGCTTTCATTGCGCTTCGGCACAGATTATCTTAGCGAAAAATAAACGGAGATTTTTATGACTACAGGATGTATAGGCGAGCATTTGAAGCACAGCTTTTCACGCGAGGTGCATAACGCTCTCGGCAATTTTGAATATGAAATAAAGGAAATTCCAAGGGACGAGCTTGACTCCTTTATGGTAAAAAAGGAGTTCGAGGCTATAAATGTCACTATCCCATATAAAGAGCTTGTAATTCCGCATTTGTTCTTTATAGACGAGCATGCGAAGGCGATAGGCGCGGTAAATACCATAGTAAACCGAGAGGGAAAGCTCTACGGCTACAATACCGATTTCTACGGAATGTGCGCGCTTCTTTCACATGCGGGAGTCGAATTAAAGGGCAAAAAGGTGGCAATTCTCGGTACGGGCGGAACATCAAAGACCGCTTTTGCCGTGTCGGAATATCTTTCGGCTAAGGAGATATTAACAGTCTCGAGAAGCAAGCGAGAGGGAATTATTACATATGATGAGCTGTACACAGCGCACAGTGACACAGAGGTCATAATAAATACTACACCTGTCGGAATGTATCCTAATATTTTCAGCTCGCCCGTTGAGCTTTCGCGCTTTCCGTCTCTTACGGGCGTAATAGATGCGGTCTATAATCCTTTAAGGACACAGTTCATCTGCGAAGCGAAAAAAAGAGGGATAGCGGCAGAGGGCGGTCTTTATATGCTCGTCGCGCAGGCAGTACGCGCGGCAGAGATATTTAAGGACATCAGCTTTGAAAAAAACACTCTCGACAGCGTTTTCGGCAAAATTAGCGGTGAAAAGCAGAATATAGTTCTTATAGGTATGCCCTCGTCGGGTAAAAGCACGGTGGGCGGCATCCTTGCCGACAAGCTCGGCAGAGAGCTTATCGACACGGACGCTTTTATAGTGGAAAGGGCGAAAATGCCTATTCCCGAAATATTCAGCACCTACGGAGAAAAAAGATTCCGCGAGATAGAAAGCGAGGTTATAAACGAAGTCTCCGCAAGAACGGGAGCGATAATAGCTACAGGCGGCGGCGCGCCATTAAAGAGAGAAAACGTCGATGCGCTTTCGCAAAACGGACGTATCTATTTTATCGACAGACCGCTTGAAAAGCTCATTCCTACGGACGACAGACCGCTTTCAAGCACGAAAGAGGCTGTAGAAAAGCGTTATGCGGAAAGATATGATATATACGTTTCCTCGTCAGACGTGAAGATAGACGCTTCGTCAGAAGCAGAAGCGGTTGCGGATAAGATTTTGGAGGATTTTTTGAAATGAAAAACATCTACGTTATAAACGGACCTAACATAAATATGCTCGGAATACGCGAGCCTGACAAGTACGGCAGTGAAAGCTATGCGAGTCTTGTCGAACGCCTCGACAAGCACTCAAAGGATAAAGGCTACAATATAGAGATATACGCTTCAAATCACGAGGGCGACCTGGTAGACAAGATACAGGAGGCTTATTTCAAGGGCGCGGACGGCATCGTAATAAATCCCGGTGCTTATACTCATACGAGCATAGCGCTGCTTGACGCATTGAAGGCGGTAAGCATTCCGACGGTCGAGGTGCATATATCCGACGTGTCGAAGCGGGAGGACTTCAGACAGATAAGCTACGTAAGGCTTGCGGCGGTCAAGACTATTATGGGACACGGGCTTGACGGCTATTTTGAAGCTATAGAGTTTCTGCTCGGAGAGTGAGAAAATGAAAATAAGAATTGAAAAAGGGAAAGCGGAGGGAAGAATAACCGCCCCGCCTTCAAAAAGCATGGCGCACAGACTTCTTATTGCCGCCGCGTTGGCAGAGGGAAAAAGCACTGTCCGAGGAATATCAATGTGCGAGGATGTTCTGGCGACTGTTGACTGTCTCCGCGCGCTTGGGGCAAGAATAGAGCTGTGCGGCGAGGATGCGACCGTTTACGGAATGAACGCCCGTAATTCTTCTCCCAAGGAAAAGCTTTTCTGCCGTGAGAGCGGAAGCACTCTGCGCTTTCTTATACCGATAGCGATGCTTTCGGATGCGGAATGTGTTTTTTGCGGCAGTGAGGGGCTTATGCGCAGACCAACCGAGCTTTACGAGAAGCTTTTTGCCGAAAAAGGACTGAAATATATAAAGAAAAGTAGTCAAATTGAGGTCTGCGGTCGTTTGATGGGTGGAGAATATACAGTCCCGGGTAACATCAGCAGTCAGTTTATAAGCGGACTTCTTTTTGCGCTTCCGCTTGCAGACGGAGACAGTGTTATCAGAATAAATTCCGAAATAGAGAGCCGTTCTTATATTGACCTTACGCTCTATGCGCTCAACACCTTCGGAATAGAAGCAGGCTGGGCAGACAAATATTCTCTGAAAATAAAAGGGAATCAGAGCTACTCTGCCAAGGATGTGGAGGTAGAGGGGGACGCTTCCGGCGCCGCCTTCATCGAGGCTCTTAACTTTTTGGGAGGAAATGCGCAAATAAACGGACTCAATCCCGAGAGTATACAGGGGGATTCGGTATATCCACAGCTTTTTGAAGCTTTGAAGGGCAATTCTCCCGTCATTTCTCTCGGCGACTGTCCCGACCTTGCGCCTGTTTTATTCGCGCTGGCGGCAAAAAAGAACGGAGGAACCTTCCTTGAAACAAAAAGGCTCAAGATAAAGGAAAGCGACAGAGCGGAGGTAATGGCTGAGGAGCTTCGTAAGTTTGGCGTTTGTGTTACGGTAAACGAAAATTCCGTTGAAATAGACTCCAAAGGCTTTCATGCGCCTGCCGAATGCCTTTCGGGACATAACGACCATAGAATAGTAATGGCCCTTTCCGTGCTTCTCACCGCGGTGGGCGGCGAGATAGACGGGGCAGAAGCGGTCTCAAAGAGCTATCCCGAGTTTTTTGAGCATTTGAGACAATTGAAAATAGAGGCAAAGGAAATATGAATTTCAGCAAGGACACAAAAATTTTGATCATAGGTCTCGGTGTTATCGGCGGAAGCTATGCGGCAGGTCTTTCGCGAAAGGGTTATAACGTTTCTGCGATAACAAAGGAGCAAAAGGATATAGACTACGCTCTTGAAAGAAATATGATACGCTACGGAACTACAGTGAACGAAGAAAAGCTTATAAAAAGCTCGGAGCTTATCATATTCGCGCTTTATCCTACTGTGTTTATAGAATGGATAAAGGAAAATCAGCACTTGTTTGGCAAAGGCACTCTTATAACCGACGTGACGGGCGTAAAAACAGGAGTTGTCGAAGAAATACAGAGCATTCTCCGAGAGGATGTGGAATACATTTCGGCACACCCTATGGCGGGTAGAGAGCAGAGCGGTATAGAGTTCAGTAATCCCGACGTTTTTATAGGCGCGAACTATATTGTCACACCGACCGAGAAGAACACGTGCGAGGCTATCGCCGTTTGTAAGAAATTAGGCGAGATACTCGGCTTTGCTCGGATAGAGGAGCTGACACCGAAATCTCATGACGAAATGATAGCCTTTCTTTCACAGCTCACCCACTGTATAGCCGTATGCCTTATGAACTGCAACAGTACACAGGGACTTGAAAAATTCACGGGAGACTCCTTCCGTGACCTTACACGAATAGCAAAGATAAACGACAAGATGTGGAGCGAGCTTTTTCTGATGAACAAGGGCGCGCTTCTTGACAGCATGGACAGCTTTATTGCGGAGTTTTCGAGTTTCAGGAATATGCTCGAAAACGGGGAACGTGAGGCTATGAGAGAAAAAATGCGCAATTCTACAGCAAGAAGAAGTCTTTTCGATAGACCAAGCAAAAAGTAAAGATATTATTACATAAGAAACACATAAACTTATTGAAGAGTTAATAAAAAGGTGATATACTAAAATAAAAAACAGTAAAACGGAGAAAAAATGATAAATACCGAAAACACCGAAAATTCTTCAAAACAGCTTGATGTCTCTTATCTGCAACGGGAGAAAGCGCTCAATGCATTTTTGCTCGAAAATCCTGTAGTAAAACAGCTCGTGGATGTGGTAAAGAGAAATGCTATCGCTTGGCGGGAGCTTGAAACCTATTATTACTGCGCTATGATGGAGGTAGAGACAAAATTCAAGGTGCTTGACACCGAGTTTTCCTTGCAGTATGACAGAAATCCCATAGAATCGATAAAAACAAGACTGAAAAGTCTTGAAAGTCTCGGCGAAAAAATGATTCGCAGAGGAATATCGCCTTCTATGGAGACTATAGAGAATAATATTTTTGACATGGCGGGGGTGCGTGTAATATGCTCATTTCCCGAGGACGTCTATATGCTCGCGGAGAGCTTTTTGGGACAGGATGACGTTGTTCTGGTTCAGAAAAAGGACTACATAAAAAATCCGAAGGAAAACGGCTACAGGGCCTTGCATCTGGTGGTTGAAATTCCAATATATCTTCATAAGGAAAAGCGTATGATGAAGGTAGAGGTCCAGCTTCGAACGATAGCAATGGACTTCTGGGCAAGCCTTGAGCATAAGCTGAGATATAAAAAAGAGCTTGACGGCGAGCTGCTCGACGAAATAAGCCAAGAGCTATACGACTGCGCCGAAGCCTCTGCCCGACTCGATATGAAGATGCAGGCGATACGGGATAAAATAGAGAAGCATTAAAAAGTATCAAAAAAGATTTTTTGTTTCTTTCCACGAAATTGCAATTTGTCGGTGTGTTTATAGCCTTGTAAATGTATCTAAAATGGCTCCCTCCGAGAGGGAGCTGTCACGAAGTGACTGAAGGAGATTTCGCACATAACAATGCTTGCC
>SVQV01000108.1 GCA_015065175.1 Oscillospiraceae bacterium
TTCAAGCAAAACGGGATCCAAAACAGTAACCTCTTCGGGAAGCTCATCTACGGTTGCGAAAAATCTGTCGAGTGTTACATCCGTAGACATTACCTCATAGTCATATGCATCTTTAAGATCAGGAAGAGTGTCGGAGAGGTTTGTAGCAACAAGAGACGGGCTCTTGTAAGGCTCACCCGAAACATTTTCAAGCTTTATATCATAACTCTCACCTTCGGGGATAGCCAAAAGTATATCAGCAATAAGCTTCTTCAAAACGAAAGAATCGGAAGAAGGACCGTTTCCGTAAAGAGCAAGCTTTGTATCGGTCTGCTCAATAGCATACGTTCTGTCGGCAAGCTCCTTTGAAGTAAGAGGTCTGCCTGTATTACCTATAAGAATTTCATAGGTCTGCTCTTTTGCCGAAGGAAGCACCATTTCAACATTTGCGCCGCAAATATCCGCAATGCATTCGCAGAGATAGGTCACGAGATTTCTCTCGCCTGTGCTCATTCCGTTACCTCTGACAATTACGAACTCGGAAATATCAACACCGCCGACAGTAAGCTTATCTACCGTATAATCGGCTTCATAGGTATATCCGTCTGTAGGATAATAAAGTCCGTCTGCTTCCATAAGGTAAGACATAAAGTGCTTAAGCGCGGAAGCTGTCGCTTTATTCGAGCCGCCGACTATTACCAGACGGTTATTTATCATACCGATATAATAATCGTTTGCCTTGAGGCTTTCATATGCCTGAATACTCTCGGGGCGGTTTGTAAGACCTACAAGGATCTCAAGCGTTCCCTCGGGAGCGCTTTCACCGGGCATAAGAAAGTCCGAATTAGCTCGGGGAATAAAGTTGTATTTCTGACCGAGCAATACGTTGAAATCAACGAAGGTGCTTGAAACTATATCAGCCGCGCCGTCCTCGTAAACGATCTCATATTCCTGCCAATTTGAGAAGAGTGTTTTTGCGTATGTAGGCTTCACTTCTACAGGCTCTGTAACTACAGGGTCTGTCCCGTCATCGCCTTCAACGGGTGGCTTTTTATTTCCACCGCAGGAAGTCAATGCGAGAAGCAAAACAAGCGCAAAAATCAATACCAAAAGTCTTGTTTTTTTCATTGTTTTTTCTGCCTTTCATTATTTTTGAAATTGATAAAATTATATCATAAAACAACAAAAAAGTAAATGATTTTCACTAATTTCAAAAAACTTTGTGAAAAATTACACAAAAAGAATAAAAAAACTGTCAAAAACACACAAAGACCTTTTTAATATTTTGCTCAGGATAGTCTTTTATTGGTTTTTAACAGTTTTTTCAATTTAAGCTTGTTTTTTTACGGTCAACGAAAACGGCATTATCTTTTCGCTTTCCGCTCTCTTTTTCATTTTTTTGTTGTATATAACGGGATATGCCGCGGCACAAAGCGCAGCTCCCGCAAAAAGATCGACTATAGAATGCTGCTTGACAAAAACTATAGAAAAGCATATAGAAAGAGTAAGCAGAGATATTATCAGAAGCGACCACCATTTTTTGCCCGCTTTTGTATGCAGGAGCGCAAACGTGATGGCAAGTGTGCCAATTACGTGTATGCTCGGGCATACGTTTGTGTTCGTGTCATATGAGTATAAAAATCTCATCCAAAGCGCGATAAGTCCGTTCCCTTCCACCGTCTGAGGACGTAGATCCTGTCCGTTCGGAAAAACGGCATATATTATGAGCGTAACTGTATATGTAAGCATAATAAACCACATAAGACGCTTAAATTCGGGCGCATTTTTTGCCATCAGATACAAAAGCGGAAAAACTATGTAAGGATACCACAAAACATACGGAATCGCAAACCACTTGCAAAACGGAATAAGATCGTCAAGCGGAATGTAAATAGTAGTATAGCTTTCTACAATCAGATTTTCTTCTATCATAAAGAAAACAAAAAATATAGGCCAGAATAAAAGCAAAAGCAAATGCGGGTTTGCTTTTATAGCTGCGGGAATTCCGCCTTTACGGAATAAAGATCTGTACTGCATGAGAAATGTTTTTTACCTCGTTTTTTTCCTTGGCGCACTCAAGCTCGCCGTCAAGAGTCCAATTGATTTTTTTGTCCGAAATTATTTCGATATTTTTTGCGCTGCTGAAGCAAATCTGCGGGCATTTAGCATACTCTCCCGAATTTAAAGCGTATATTATCTGCGCGTAATCTATCGGAACGGAAGGCTTTCTTATCAACAAAATTTCAAGCTCGCCGTCGCTTATATCGACATATTTTTTGTTTATTTTCAAAAGCCCGCCGAGCGATGTGGAATTACTGATAGCCCCAAATATAAAATCGCCTTCATATACCTTTTTATCGGTAACTATCTTCAGCCTTTCGCTACGCATAATAGAGGGCACATCCTTTATCCCCTCTAAAACATATGCCAAGTGACCGAGAGAATTTTTTAGACTCTGCGCAGTCTGATAGGAAGCTTCGGTAAAAGCGCCGAAGGAAGCAACATAAGTAAAAACTCTGCCGTTAAAGCTCCCCACATCAACATCTATTATGTGTTCATTCGTTATGTCCTTTGCCGCCTTCAATATGTTCTTTGAAAGACCTATACCCGACGCAAAATCGTTAGTGCTTCCGGACGGAATATATCCGACAGGGATATTTACCCCGCTCTCGATAAGTCCCGACACTACTTCATTGAAGGTCCCGTCTCCTCCTATTGCCACAAGAGCATCAAATTGAGAAGCGTACTCCTTTGCATAGCTCTTCCCTGCACCTCTTTTGTCCGTAACCATGACCGATGTAAAATAACCTGCCCTGTTAAATACGGAAACGATATCAGTGAGCAATCTGTTAGCCCTTTTCATTCCCGAATTGGGATTCATGATGATCAAAAATCGTTTTGGCATACCACATCATTTTCCTTACAAGCATTTTCGTCATTTTTCTTTTCCTGTGCCGCACGGTACAGCTTTATAAGTTTAGGTCTGTTGTACCGCTGTATCAATACAAAGGGCACATTTCCGACAGCAAAGGCAATGCCGCAAAACAATGCCGCCCTTCCGTCCATGAAAGCTGCTATGAACGGACTGGACAGTATGAGCATCAAATGTACAAATTCAGCGACACAGCTTTCCTGAATGAGTCTTTCGACATGAGACTCGGAAAAGCGTGTGCCAAGCGATTTTCTATACATGGACTTTACCGCTTTGCTCTTGTCGGGCAAATACTTTCTCCACTTTCTTATACGGAGAACTCTGTTATAGAACATGCCGTCTTCTTCCCATGCATATGGCTTATACGGCCAAGCATCATAATGAAAGCGTTTTCTTGGCAAGCTTTCACCTATAATATGGCTCAATATTCCCACTGTGGCAAAAAAGAAAAGAAAGCCCTTAGCCTGAAGCAAAAAATATTCCATAGCAACCTCCTCAAAGAATTTGTTCCTCATATAATATTATAAATATTATTATGTATAAAGTATTATAATATATTTAAAAAAAGAAATCAATATACAAATTAAACAAAAATTTTAAAAAGGAGCCGCATTCCCTCTTGAAAAAGAAGAAATGCGGCAATATATTTTTAAAAATCAGTACGGCAATTTTTTCAATGCTTCCAGATCAGACATAGCGGCTTTTGCTTCGCTTACTCTGCCCTCAAATTCCATGCGCAGAAGATGCGTTAGCAAATGATTGTGCGCCTCGCAGGACAAAACATTTCTCGTCGGAGCCAATGTTCTATGTACATCCTCGGGAAGCTCAGATGCTTCGAATTCAGGCTTATACGCAAGGTAACGGGCAAGACCTCTCATACTGTAAGCCCAAGCGTCAAAGAGTCTGTTTACCTCTTTTCTGTCCTGAATAACAGCGGAAAGCTTATCAAGATACGCAAGTATCTTTTCTTTCTGCTCGCCGTCAAGAACATGTAAGTGCTTTCCGTCATCTATAAGTGCGTAAGGAATTACATCAAAGGTGATATCCTTGCCCTTTTCGAAGTGAAGCTCGGTGAGATAGCCAAAATTCCAAGGGCTATGCTCGGGAACCTTGTCGCTCATTTTTCTGAAGAAGAAGTTACCCATACTGTAGATTATAGGCTTGCCTTCATATGTTTCGAAGCCTTGCATGCAGTGAGTATGCATAGCGACAAGCGCATCGGCACCGCAATCTATTATAAGGCGGTATCTGTCTATTACTGCGGGAGAAGGAACGGGGTTATACTCATTTCCGCCGTGGAAAATTACAACAACGAAATCCGCAGCTGCTTTCTCTTCGACAATTCTGTCGCGCAAAAGCTTCAGATCAAAGCCTGCAGAGCCGGGTTTATTTTCCTTTGCGCCGCCGAATTCATTTTCGCAGACTGCGATAAAAGCGATCTTCATTCCGTCCTTTTCGGCATACCACGCTTCATATGCCTCTTTTAAATTCATACCGCCGCCTATTTTTGCGATTTTATTTTCTTTCAGTATGTCGAGTGTAGAAACGATAGCCTCATCGCCAAAATCACCGAAATGGTTATTTGCCAAAACGGCGCAGTCCGTCTTAAATTCGTTTAAGAAGGAGATATTCTTCGGCAGACCGTAAAGGTTAGGTCCTGATTTGATTATGGGAGCGCCTGTTCCCTCTTCGCAAAGGACGTTCTCGAGATTTGCAATTCTGAAATCAGCCTTGTCGGTAACAGGCGTCATATCACGAAGCAAGGTCTTACAAAATTCAGCATCAACTATATCTTTATTTGACTGTGTGCTTATATCAGCACCGATAATTACATTAACCATTATATTTACTCCTTTTTTGTTTTTAGTATGGAAGGACCTTAAGCGCATTCAAATCGGCGACTGCCGCTTTTGCTTCCTCTATTCTGCCGTCAAAAACGAGTCTGAGGAAGTTTGTAACAAGATGGTTATGTGCTTCGCAGGAAAATCTGTTTCTCTGAGGCGCAAGCAGCTTTCTTATCTCGGGGGTAAGCTCCTCCATCTCAAATTCGGGCTTGTAGGAAAGCGCACGGGCATAGCCTACGCCCGAGGAAACGCACCAAGCGTCATAGAGTCTGTTTATCTCTTTTCTGTCCTGAATAATAGCCGAAATCTTATCAAGGTAAGCGAGGATCCTGTCTCTTGCGTCTCCCTCAAGCACGTGAAGCCATTTATCGTCATCTATAAGGGCGTAAGGAATTACGTCGAAGGTAATATTCTTACCCTTTTCAAAATGAAGCTCTGTAAGATAACCGTAGTTCCAAGGATTCTGCTCGGGCATCGCTTCGCTGAGCTTTCTGAAGAAAAGATTGCCCATGCTGTAGATTATAGGCTTTCCTTCATATGTCTCAAAGCCCTGCATGCAGTGGGTGTGCATACCGACAAGGGCATCAGCTCCGAAGTCTATAAGGAGACGGTAGCGGTCTATCACCGCGGGAGAAGGAACGGGGTCATGCTCGTTTCCGCCGTGGAAAATTACAACGACGAAATCAGCCTTACCCTTCTCTTCGACAATTCTGTCACGGAGAAGCTTCATATCAAAGCCTGCGGAACCTGCGGTATTGTCGGTTGCGCATCCGAATTCATTTTCGCAGACTGCGATAAATGATATTTTTATACCGTCCTTTTCGGCATACCAAGCGGCATAGGCTTCCTTCTTATTCATGCCGCCGCCGATTTTTGCAATATTGTTTTCCTTCAATATATCAAGCGTGGAAACGATAGCCTCTTCACCGTAATCTCCGAAGTGGTTATTAGCTAAAACCGCGCAATCCACCTTCAATTCATTTAAGAAGGCGACATTTTTGGGCAGACCGTAAAGATTGGGACCTGACTTGATTATGGGCTCGCCTGTTCCCTCTTCGCAAAGAACATTCTCGAGATTTGCAATTCTGAAATCGGCCTTGTCTGTTACAGGCGTCATATCACGAAGCAAGGTTTTACAAAATTCAGCATCAACTACATCTCGGTTTGACTGTGTGCTTATATCAGCACCGACGATTACGTTAATCATAATTGTTTTCCTTTCAGAATATTAATATTTGTAATCCAATAAAATTTTAGCATAACAGGACAGAAAAGTCAATCTTTTATCGAATATTTTTCCTGTTTTTTGTTTTTTATTGCAGAGGTAGGATATATGTACGAAAAACTTCTTTTTTATTTTATGAAATGTGTAAATTCGGAATATCACCACACGGAAAATAACGGAAGCTTTGCTTTACAGAGAGAAGGTAAGCTTTTGTATGTTCTTTTTGAAAAATCAAACGGCAAAGCGGATTGGAAAAGCAATTTGAACTTTTTACCGCAAAAGACGGATGAGCCGAACGCCTTCTGCTGTCACAGGGGCTTTTTAAAGGTATGGGAGTCAATATTGCCGTACATAGAAAAGGAGCTTTCCGACAAGAGTATAGAGAAGATAATAATAATCGGCTACAGTCACGGAGGCGCTATTGCTGCTTTATGCCACGAATATCTATATAAAAAAAGAAGTGATATACAAAACAATATTTTCAGCTATGGCTTCGGCGCACCAAGAGTATATTTTGGGATAAAGGAAAGTGACGAAAGATGGAAAAACCATACAGTGATAAGAAACGGAAAGGACATCGTTACATATCTGCCGCCGAAACTTTTATTTTACAGAGACGTAGGAAGCATTCTTCAAATTGGAAAAGAATTCTCTTATTCTCCCATAGAAGCGCACAAAAGAGAAAGCTACGAAAAAAGCCTGAAAGCAAATTGCAATACGTCATTTTTTGGAAGAAAAAGCCGATTATAAAAAATATTTTTTATTTTTTTATAAAAACCCTTGCATTTTTGGATTTTATGTGGTATAATACAAAACGTTGTATAGGGGTATAGCTCAGTTGGTAGAGCAGCGGTCTCCAAAACCGCGTGTCCAGAGTTCGAGCCTTTGTGCCCCTGCCATCATTATCGGTCAAAAAAGATCCGACCGAGAAAACAAGAGAAAACGGGAGATTTCGAGAGATTTCTCCCGTTTTTTCGCGCCTACTTTTTTTCAAAGTTTCATAGATCCATTTTCGCTATTTCATTGAGCCGAAAGGAACGAACTATGGATTGAACCGTTTTTTCCAAATATACAGTCAAAAACAAGCGACCGAAAGGACTTGAACCCACGACAAGGTTTCAAATTCTTTCGGTTTTTTGCTTCAGACACAAATTGTTTACAAATCATCCGCTACAAAATCAGT
>SVQV01000109.1 GCA_015065175.1 Oscillospiraceae bacterium
GAAATGAAGACAGCCCCTTCCTTATGCCTGTAGAGGACGTATTCTCTATCTCCGGACGTGGTACAGTTGCTACCGGTCGTGTTGAGAGAGGCGTAATCAAGATGAACGAGACAATCGAAATCGTTGGTCTTACAGAAGAGAAGAAGCAGACTGTTGTTACAGGTATCGAAATGTTCCACAAGCTCCTCGACTTCGCAGAAGCTGGTGATAACATCGGTGCGCTTCTCCGTGGTATCCAGAAGAACGAGATCGAGCGTGGTCAGGTTCTTTGTAAGCCCGGCTCTATCCAGCCCCACACAAAGTTTGTAGGACAGGTTTACGTTCTTACCGAAAAAGAGGGTGGCCGTCAAAAGCCCTTCTTCTCCGGCTACCGTCCCCAGTTCTACTTCAGAACAACAGACGTTACAGGTATCATCAGCTTGCCCGCTGACGTTGAAATGTGCCGTCCCGGTGATAACGTTAACATGAGCGTTGAGCTTATCACACCTATCGCTATTGAAAAGGGACTTCGTTTCGCTATCCGTGAGGGTGGTAGAACAGTTGGTTCCGGCGTTGTTGCTGAAATCGACGCGTAAGTTTTAATAAACTTAGCAAAAATTTATATGTGAGTATTGCCACTGCCTTATGGCAGTGGCAATACAAATACTTTGAGGATTGGTGAAATTCCATACCGGTGGTATAGCCCACTAACGCATTTTTTGCGCCGAGCAGATGAGATTTCTGCGCCGACGGTAAAGTCCGGATGAGAAAGGTTATTAGCTGTAGATATCCTCATTGGGATATCTTTTTTTATGCCGATTACTTTTATCAAAGCCTCGTAACACATTTTTGCTTTCATAATACAATATAACGAAAATTATTTATTTGAAGAGGAGTGTTAGCTTTGAGTAATATAAACAGTAAGACAAGAAGAATTGTTCTTATATCGCTTTTCAGCGCTTTAGCCTACATATGTATGTTTGTTTTTCGTATCAAGGTGAGCTTTTTGACCTTTGATGCTAAGGATGCCGTCATTACAGTAGGCGCTATGCTTCTCGGCGCTCCGTCGGGAATTGTAATATCCTTTATAACCGCGTTTGCCGAATATATTTCGGTCAGCGATACAGGAATTTACGGCTTCATTATGAATTTTGTTTCATCTGCCGCATTTTCCTCGACAGCGGCTCTCATATACAGAAGAAGAAAAACTATAAATACAGCTATCGTTTCTTTGATGATTGCAGTAGTTTCGATGACCGCTGTTATGCTTATTTCCAACTTGATTATTACCCCTTTCTACACAGGATTAAAGGTAGCAGAGGTTGCAGCTTTAATATTACCCTTGCTTTTGCCGTTCAACCTTACAAAAGGACTGCTCAATGCATCGCTTGTCCTTATTATATATAAGCCTACGATGAACGCCTTGCACCGTGCTAATTTTATCAAAGACAGAGAAAACTTCAAATACAACAAAAAAAGCATCTTCGTATTGCTCATAGGATTGCTTCTGCTCGCTGTTTCGATAGTTGTTTTTGTGCTTCTCCTGCATGGAAGCTTTGAATGGGTACGTAAGCTTTAATATATGAAATTAAAGAACTGTTTTTTGTCACATAATTACTGTGTGAGAAAACGGTTCTTTTTTAATAAAAAAACAGCTAAATACTTGAAAAACGATTGAAAAAGCTGTATAATAATTATAATAATAAACAAAAGGGTTTTTTAAAATGAATATAATTATTGTAGGCTGCGGTAGGGTAGGACAAACCCTGGCAGGCAGATTAAATGCAGACGGTAATGACGTTACAGTAATAGACCTCTCTGCTGAGAAGATTAAACAACTCACAAGCAAATATGATATAATGGGAATTGTCGGAAACGGTGCCACTCATACAGTGCAAAAAGAGGCAGGTATAGAAGATGCAGACTTGTTTATTGCCGTGACTAATTCCGATGAGCTTAATTTGCTCTGCTGTATGATAGCGAAAAGAGCAAGAGGTTGTAATACTATCGCAAGAGTAAAAAATCCGGAGTACAGTACCGAGATGTCCTATCTCAAAAATGAGCTTGGGCTTGCTATGGTTATAAATCCGGAATATGCGGCGGCAGAGGAAATTGCGCGCGTACTCCGTTTTCCTTCCGCTATGAAAATAGAGCCGTTCGCTAAAGGAAAGGTAGAGCTTATAAAGTTCAAGCTTACCCGAGAAAGCAACATAGTAGGTATGTCTATACGCGAGCTTATGACAACATATCACTTTGATCTCCTCGTTTGCACGATAGAGCGAGGTGAAGAGTCCTATATTGCAAACGGTAGCTTCGTATTTGAAGAAAAGGATATCGTCTCTATAGTTGCCACTCCTAAAAATGCGAATGAATTTTTCAAAAAAATAAATTATAAAGGACAGGTAATAAAGGACGCTATAATTGCGGGTGGAGGCGTTATTACTCACTATCTTTGCGACATACTCAGCCGCACTAATATTTCCTTGAAGATAATAGAGAAGGACCTCAAGATCTGCGAGGAGCTTGCATCGAAGTGGCAGAATGTTGACGTTATTCACGGAGATGTTGCTGACCGAGAGCTTTTGCTTGAGGAGGGCATTTCAAGTGCAGGTGCATTTGTAGCCCTTTGTAGCTTGGATGAAGAAAACATTTTGCTATCCCTTTTTGCAAAAGAGGCAGGAAGCGAAAAGCAGTTCACTAAAATTAACCGCATAGATTATGACAGCGTCATCAATCGTCTTGAGTTAGATACTACAATCTGTCCGAAGAATATTACTTCCGATATCATAATGCGATTTGTGCGCGCTACAAATAATGCTAAAGGAAGCAATGTGGAAACTCTCTACAACATAATTCAGGATAAGGTCGAGGCGGCAGAGTTCATTATCAAGGGTAATTCTCCGATAACAGGAATTCCGCTTCACGAATTGAAATTCAAGAAGGATGTTTTGGTAGCGTCAATTACCCGTGGAGAACAGGTCATCATTCCTCGCGGTAATGATGTTATCAGGGAAGGCGATGCTGTGGTAATCGTTTCTAAGCAGCTCGGTTTACAAGATATATCCGACGCTTTGAGATAAAGGAATAGAATATGAATTTTCAAGTTATAAGACGGATGATGGGGTGGATTTTGCTCTTTGAAGCATTATTTTTCCTTCTTCCTACAATTACAGCAATCGTTTACAGAGAAAGGGAGGTTTTCTCTTTTCTCATTTGTATTGCGATATGCTTGATCCTCTCGGGACTTTGTTTAATAAAAAAGCCGAGCAATCAATCCTTTTTTGCGCGAGAAGGATTTGTAACTACTGCACTTAGCTGGATCGTGCTGAGTATTTTCGGAGCGCTCCCTTTTGTAATCTCGGGTGCTACGGATTCGTTTACAGATGCTCTTTTTGAATCTGTTTCGGGCTTTACAACTACAGGTGCAACAATTTTTAAAGGAACAGAGGTAGACGAGCTTCCTCGCTGTATTCTTATGTGGAGAAGCTTCACTCATTGGATAGGCGGTATGGGAGTTTTAGTCTTTATTATGTCGCTTCTTCCTCTCAGCGGAGCAAAGAACATGTTTATCATGAAGGCGGAAAGCCCCGGGCCTGCTGTCGGCAAGCTGGTGCCGAAGGTAAGAGAAACGGCATCTATCCTGTATAAAATTTACGGAATACTTACCTTCATTTTGTTTCTTCTGTTGTTATTAGGTGATATGTCGCCGTTTGATGCGCTTACGACCGCCTTTTCGACTGCGGGTACAGGAGGTTTTTCGAACACCTCAAACGGTTTTTCGGGATTTTCGAATTATTCTCATATTGTTGTTATCATTTTTATGATCCTTTTTTCCATAAACTTTACGTCTTTTTACTTTGTTTTGTGCGGAAAACTGAAGGATGCTATAACAACAGAGGTGCGAGCCTTTCTCGGTATAATTTTTGTCGCAACTCTTTTTATAACTCTTAATTTGCGCCTTTCGGATTTTGCAGCTGAATATTCTTTCGGAGAAACCCTCAGAAATGCCGCATTTTCAGTATCTTCGATAATTTCCACAACAGGCTTCGTTACGGTTGACTTTAACCTTTGGCCGAGCTTTTCGAAAACAATACTGGTTATTTTGATGTTTATCGGTGCCTGTGCGGGAAGTACGGGCGGCGGAATGAAGGTTTCGAGATTTGTAGTTCTTATCAAAGGTATCAAGCATGAAATGTCAAGAATGCTTCACCCTAATCAGATAAAGAAAATTTCTATAGACGGTCACCTCGTAGAGCATGAGGTCGTAAGAGGAATTAACACTTATTTAGCCGCTTACATTTTTGTTTTCGTGTTCTCGCTCTTGGCAGTATCTTTTGATAAATTTGACCTCATCACCAATTTTACGGCAGTTGTGACTACTATGAACAATGTAGGTCCGGGACTTGAAGCCGTCGGTCCTGTCGGAACATTTGCGGATTTCTCGGTACTCTCCAAGCTGGTTTTCATATTCAATATGCTTGTAGGTAGACTTGAAGTTTTCCCGATGCTGATGCTGTTTTCCTATAAGACCTGGAAAAAATAAAAATTATAAATAAAACGGATAACCTCATTTGAAAGGCTATCCGTTTTTATTATTGCATTTAATTCAACATATTCAAAAATTCTTCTTCGCTTATTATAGGAACATCAAGCTCCTTCGCTTTCGTCAGCTTACTGCCTGCTTCCTCTCCTGCTAAGACATAACTCGTCTTTTTGGATACCGACGAAGAAACCTTTCCGCCCGCCGCCTTTATTTTGTCGGAGGCTTCGTCTCTCGTCATAGTAGGCAGAGTTCCCGTCAGAACAAAGGTAAGTCCTGAAAGGGAAGTGCCGCTTTCCTTTTTCACCGCTTCGGTTTTTACGCCCGCAAGCATAAGCTCATCCGCAAGGGCTCTTGTGCTTTCAAGAGAAAAGAATTCAACAAGATTGGTGGCGGTTATCTCGCCTATATCGTCAATTGCAGAAAAGTCCTCATAAGTCGCTTCAAAGCAAGCGTCAAGAGTTCTCATTCTTTTCGCAATAGCTTCTGCCGCGCTTTCTCCCACCTGCCTTATTCCAAGCGCAAATATCAATTTTTCAAGCCCTGCGCTCTTCGAAGTCTCAATTGCGGCAATTAGGTTTTCTGCCGACTTTTTTCCCATTCTTTCTAAGCTTTCTAAGTCCTCTGCCTTTAGCTTGTATAGGTCGGCAATATCTGAAATACGGTCATTGGCGAGCAGAAGCTCAACTATCTGAGGACCTAATCCGTCAATATTCATTGCCCCCTTTGAAGCAAAATGAATAATAGAGCGAGCCTTTTGCGCAGGGCAGCCTGCATATACACATCGTACAGCCGCACCGTCTCCGCTATTATCCTGGACTACCTCATGACCGCAGGAAGGGCAGTGAGTCGGCATGACGAAAACCTTTTCAGTTCCGTCACGCTCGGCTTTTATACTTTCTGCAATTTCGGGAATTATATCTCCCGCTTTTCGGACGGCAACAGTGTCTCCTATCCGTATATCCTTTTCTTCGATATAATTTATGTTGTGAAGTGTCGCTCTTGAGACCGTACTTCCCGCCAGACGAACAGGCTCTAAAACCGCTGTTGGCGTGAGGACTCCTGTTCTGCCGACGGCAACAGTTATGTCGAGCAGCTTCGTGGTTTTTGTTTCGGGAGGATACTTGTATGCTACCGCCCATTTTGGCGTGCTTGTGTTTTCTCCGAGCTGTGTACGTATAGCAAGGTTGTCTGCTTTTATAACAGCTCCGTCCATATCGAAGGGAAGCTCGGGACGATCCTCTCCCAATTGCATAACATAACGAGCTATATCATTATAGTTTTTCAGACACTTACGGTTCGGCAGAACGCAAAAACCAAGCTCTTCAAGCCTGTTGAGTGCCTCTGTGTGAGATACAGGCTCTCGTCCGTCTGTATATAAAGAGCCTTCCTGTAAATTGAAGATGAAAATTTCAAGTCTGCGGGATGCCGTGATTTTCGAGCTTAACTGGCGAAGCGAGCCTGCGGCTGCATTTCTCGGATTTGCAAACAAAGCCTCTCCCGCATCTGCTCTTGCTTCATTCAAGGATTCAAATACCTGCTTCGGCATATACACCTCGCCTCTGACACAGAGGTAGGGAATGGGTTCGGATAGCTTAAGAGGGATAGAACGTATCGTTTTCAGGTTTTCTGTTACGTCCTCTCCGACAAAGCCGTCTCCGCGCGTTGCACCCTTGACGAAGATGCCGTTTTCATATATAAGAGAAACCGAAAGACCGTCTATTTTAGGCTCAACCGAATACTCGATTTCTCCGACTGCCGAATGACAGCGCTCATAGAATTCCTTAAGCTCGTCTAAGGAGAAAACGTCGGAGAGACTTCCCATCTGAACGGTGTGGGTGAATTTCTCGAACTTTTCAAGCGCCGCGCCTCCTACCCTGTGTGTAGGCGAGTCGGGAGAATTGAACTCCGGATATTTTTCCTCTAATTCGACCAATTCTCTAAACATAGCATCGTATTCATAGTCGGATATCTCAGGGGCATCATTCTGATAATACAGCTTGGAGTGATATAATATCTTTTCACGTAATTCTTCGATTTGCTTTTTTGCATTTTCTTCGTTCATATCAGAAAACCCCTTTTTAGTTCTTTCCTATATTTTACACCTAAAATGAAAAAAAATCAAGACCTAACAGAAAGTTGCTAAAATTCCTTCGAACTCAGAATGTAAAACTCTTGCCGAATTTATCAGCTTTTTATGCTCCTCCTCGTTGAGAGGTATTTCCAGAACCTTCCGTATTCCTTCTTTGCCTACAATGGAAGGAACTCCAAGACATATATCGCTTATTCCGTACTGTCCGTCCAAATATGAAGAAACGGGCAAAACAGAGTCCTCGTCTCTTACAATGCTTTCCGTTATTCTCATTACCGCCTGTGCTATGGCGTAATAGGTTGCTCCTTTTCCCTCTATAATTTTATATGCGCTGTCACGTACATTTTCAAACATTGCGTTAAGCGCCGAAATGTCATAGCTATATCCGCAGATCTTATAAAAATCACGTAGATCTATTCCTGAAACGTTCGCACTACTCCAGACAG